>NZ_DASUHS010000066.1:0-22288 GCF_036273375.1 Mycobacterium sp.
GCCGAACGCCTAGTTGAAGCGTTCGCCAGTGGCCGGGCGGCGCTGCGGCAGATGACCGTGCACGCCCTCGGCGTAGGCGGTTTCGGCGTGCTGCGTGAGGTCGACACCGGTGGTCTCGTCCTCGGCGCTGACCCGGAAACCCATCAGCCGGTCGATGACCTTCCCCAACACGAACGTCATGGCGAACGCGTAGAGCGTGACGACCCCGATCGCCAGGACCTGCTTACCCAGCTGGCCGAAGCCGCCCCCGTAGAACAGGCCCTGCGGGCCCGCGGTCATCACCGCCGTCGCGAACAGACCGATCAGCGACACCCCGACCACGCCACCGACGAAGTGCACGCCGACCACGTCGAGCGAATCGTCATAGTTGAAGCGCAGTTTCGCGCCCACCGCGAACGCGCACACGATGCCCGCCGCCAGCCCGACGACCGTCGCGCCGAGCGTGTTGACCGTCCCGCAGGACGGGGTGATGGCGACCAAGCCGGCGACCACACCCGATGCCGCACCGAACGTGGTGGGCCGGCCGTCGCGGACCTGTTCGACCGAGAGCCAGCCGAGCATGCCCAGGCACCCGGCGACCAGCGTGTTGAGGAAGATGGCCGCGGCGGTTCCGTTGGCGGCCAAGGCGGAACCGGCGTTGAAGCCGAACCAGCCGAACCACAGCAGCCCGACACCGACGAACAGCAAAGGCAGATTGTGCGGCCGCATCGCGTCCTTCTTGAACCCGATTCGCGGCCCGAGCACCAGCGCCAGCGCCAGCGCAGAAGACCCAGAGACGATCTCCACGACGAGTCCGCCCGCGTAGTCGAGGACGCCCAGCTTGGCCAGCCACCCGCCGGGCCCCCAGACCCAGTGCGCGACAATCGAATACACGGCGATCGTCCACATCGGGACGAAGACCATCCAGGCGGTGAACTTGGCGCGGTCGGCGATCGCGCCGCTGACCAGGGCGGCCGTGATGATCGCGAACGTCAACTGGAAGGTGGCATACAGCAGTTCGGGGACGGTGCCGTGGACGGTGTCGGGGGTGATGCCGAGCATCCCGAAATGCCTGAGGTTGCCGACGAGTCCGCTGAACCCATCCTCGGAGAACGCGATGGTGTAGCCAATCAGCAGCCACGCCACCGTCACCAGCGGTATGGAGATGAAGCTCATCATCATCATGTTGAGCACACCGGTGGTGCGGACCATGCCACCGTAGAAGATCGCCAGGCCGGGGGTCATCAGCAAAACCAGCGCGGTGCTGGCCAGCAGCCACGCCGTGGCGGCGGGATCGATCGCATGCATCAGGTGGGCTCCTTCTCGCGGCCCTGGGGTCACGGGACACCGGGATACTGCCACGTTTGGCCCGCCGGTAGGTTCGTTGGGTTGAAGAAACGAGGATTCAGGATCTGATGTGGTCGAGGCTCGAGGGCGATTTCGCGAAGGCCCGGCTGCGGCCCAGCTGTTAGTCGACCCCGTCGAGGGTGCGCGCCGGTTATTGGGCGCCACCCTCACCGCGCGGGGTGTGGGCGGGATAGTCGTCGAGGTCGAGGCCTATGGGGGAGTCCCCGACGGTCCCTGGCCCGACGCCGCCGCGCACTCGTACAAGGGCCTGCGCGCGCGCAACTTCGTGATGTTCGGGCCCCCCGGGCGGCTCTACACCTACCGCAGCCACGGCATCCACGTCTGCGCCAACGTCTCCTGCGGGCCCGACGGCACCGCCGCCGCGGTCTTGCTGCGCGCAGCGGCCATCGAGGACGGCACCGACATCGCGCGTGCCCGCCGCGGCGAGTTGGTGCACACCGCCGCCCTGGCGCGCGGTCCGGGCAATTTATGCTCTGCTATGGGAATCACTATGGACGACAACGGCATTGACCTCTTTGCGCGCAACAGTCCGGTGACCCTCGAACTGCACGAGCCGCTGACTGCGACGTCCGGCCCGCGGGTCGGCGTCAGCCAGGCGGCCGACCGGCCGTGGCGGCTGTGGCTTCCCGGCCGCCCGGAGGTTTCGGCGTATCGCCGCAGTCCTCGCGCGGCGGCCCCGGGCGCCAGCGACTAGCCGAACCGAGCTCGGGTGGAAGGATCTTGGATCATGGGCGACATGATCATCGACGAGTTGGGCTGGCGCGGCCTGATCGCGCAGTCCACCGACCTCGATGCGCTGACCGCCGAAGCCCGGCGCGGACCGATGACGGTGTACGCCGGCTTCGACCCCACCGCGCCGAGCCTGCACGCCGGACACCTGGTGCCCCTGCTGGCATTGCGCCGGTTCCAGCGCGCCGGCCATCGCCCGATCGTGCTCGCCGGGGGGGCCACCGGCATGATCGGCGATCCACGCGACATCGGCGAGCGCACCCTCAACGAGGCGGACACCGTCGCTGTTTGGACCGAGCGGATCGGCGGGCAGCTGCGACGCTTCGTCGACTTCGACGAGTCACCGACAGGCGCCGTCGTCGTCAACAACCTGGACTGGACCAGCCCCATGTCGGCGATCGAGTTTCTGCGGGACGTCGGCAAGCACTTCTCGGTCAACGTCATGCTGGACCGCGACACCGTCCGGCGGCGTCTCGAGGGCGATGGCATCTCCTACACCGAGTTCAGCTACATGCTGTTGCAGGCCAACGACTACGTCGAGTTGCACCGGCGCTACGGCTGCACCCTGCAGATCGGCGGCTCCGATCAGTGGGGCAACATCATCGCCGGCGTCCGGTTGGTGCGCCAGCAGCGCAGCGCCTCGGTCCACGGGCTGACGGTGCCGCTGGTGACCGCCGCCGACGGCAGCAAGTTCGGCAAGTCCACCGGGGGCGGCAGCTTGTGGCTGGACCCGGCGCTGACCACGCCGTACGCCTGGTACCAATACTTCTTCAACACCGCCGACGCCGACGTGGTCCGGTACCTGCGCTGGTTCACCTTCTTGACGGCCGACGAGCTCGGCGAGCTGGAGCAGGCCACGGCCGAGCGTCCGCAGCAACGCGCCGCCCAACGGCGGCTGGCGCGCGAACTGACCGTGCTGGTGCACGGCGAGGCGGCCACAGACGCCGTCGAGCACGCCAGCCGGGCGCTGTTCGGGCAGGGCGAACTGGACCGCCTGGACGAGGCCACCCTTGCCGCGGCGCTGCGTGAGACCTCGGTCGCCGAGCTCAAGCCCGGTGGACCTGACGGGATCGTCGACCTCTTAGTCGCCAGCGGCCTGTCCGAGAGCAAGAAGGCCGCGCGCCGCACCATCGGTGAGGGCGGCGTCTCGGTCAACAACCTGCGCATCGACAGCGAGGAATGGGCGCCGCAGCCGTCGGACTTCCTGCACGGCAAATGGCTGGTGCTGCGCCGCGGCAAGCGCACCGTCGCCGGGGTCGAAAAGGTCTAGCGGGACCGGGGGCGGACGGGCCGCCGCGAAACGCGTGTGTGCACAGATCTTTACCTCACCGTGTCGTTGACGTGACCCTCGGGGACAACTGTTGTCACGGTGCTTTTCGCGACGCGTGTGCGGTTGACCGTCCTGCCCATTCTGGGGGTGATCACCGGCCTGGTGGCGCTGGCCGCGGCGCTGTCGGCGCCGATCCGCGCCGACATGGTGGGCAATGCCTTCCTGTCGGCGCTGACGAATGCCGGGATTTCTTATACCCAGCCGACCGGCACCACGGCGATGGGGCAGTCGGTGTGCCCGATGCTGTTCGGGCCCGGCGGGTCGTTCGACGAGGTGACCTCCAAGTTGGCCGAGGGCAACGGGATGTCGTACGAGATGGCGGGCCGGTTCACCATCGTCGCGATCGCGACCTACTGTCCGGCGGTGTTCGCGCCGCTGCTGGGTAACCGGCTGCGAAGCTAGGCGCCGGGCTGCCCGTATTCTCGGCTGCGTGGTCGACGACAGGCAAAGGCACCGCGACGAACGGCGGGGGCGGCCGGCATCCAACGGGTGGTCGGGTCCGGGCCGCGCGCGGCCGGCCCAGCCGCAGGGCGCCGAGCGCCGGGATGCCCAGGCCGATCGAGCGCCGCAGGACGGGCCGCCGATACCGCCCGGCGTGGAAGCCAAGCAGCTGGCGCCCGACATCCGCCGCGAGCTGAGCACGCTGGACCGCGCCACGGCCGATGCCGTGGCGCGCCACCTGGTGGCCGCGGGCGAGCTGCTCGACGAAGACCCGGAGGCCGCCTTGCGTCACGCCCGGGCGGCGCGCGCCCGGTCCAGCCGGCTCGCCACCATTCGGGAAGCGGTCGGCATCGCCGCCTACCACTGCGGCGACTGGTCGCAGGCGCTCGCGGAATTACGCGCCGCCCGCAGGATGGGCAGCAAGTCTCCGTTGCTGGCCCTGATCGCCGATTGCGAACGCGGACTTGGCCGTCCGGAGCGGGCGATCGAACTCGCGCGCGGCCCCGAGGCCGCCGAACTCAGCGGTGACGACGCCGACGAGTTGCGCATCGTCGCGGCCGGGGCGCGCGCGGATCTCGGCCAGCTCGAACAGGCGCTCACCATCTTGTCCACGCCGCAACTGGACCCGGCCCGCACCGGTACGACGGCCGCGCGGCTGTTCTACGCGTACGCGGACGCCCTGCTGGCGCTCGGCCGTGGCGACGAGGCGCTGCAATGGTTCCTGCACTCCGCGGCCGCAGACGTCGACGGCGTCACCGACGCCGAAGATCGGGTCAGTGAACTCGGCTGATGACGGGGCCGAATCACACCAAAACCCTTGCGGAGCAATATGACTGCCTGCTGATAGATCTGGACGGCACGATGTTTCGCGGCCGTCAGCCCACCGAGGGCGCGGTGCAGACGCTGGCCGAGGTGCGCAGCCGCGCGTACTTCGTCACCAACAACGCCTCGCGCAGCGCCGACGAGGTCGCCGCGCACCTGACCGACCTGGGCTTCACCGCCGTCGCCGACGACGTCGCCACCAGCGCGCAAAGTGCGGCGCGGCTGCTGGCGGACCAGGTGCCGCCGGACTCACCGGTGCTGATCGTGGGCACCGAGGCCCTGGCCGACGAGATCAGGGCCGTCGGACTGCGGGCGGTGCGCAGCTACGACGACGACCCGGCCGCCGTCGTGCAGGGTCTGTCCCAGACCATCGGGTGGCCGGATCTGGCCGAGGCGGCGCTGGCCATTCGGGCCGGCGCGCTGTGGGTGGCGTCCAACGTCGACCTGACGCTGCCCACCGAACGCGGGCTGCTGCCCGGCAACGGATCGTTGGTGGCCGCCCTGCGGGCGGCCACCGGCGGCGAGCCTCGGGTCGCGGGCAAGCCGGCGCCCGGACTGCTGCGGGATGCCGCGGCGCGCGGCGACTTTCGCGCCCCCTTGGTGATCGGCGACCGACTCGACACCGACATCGAGGGCGCCAACGCCGCCGAGCTGCCCAGCCTCATGGTGCTCACCGGGGTCAATTCCGCGCGGGATGCGGTATTCGCCCAACCCGCCCAGCGCCCCACATTTATCGGCCACGACCTGCGCTCACTGCATACCGACGGCGAGCAGCTGGCCGTCGGGCCGCAGCCGGGCTGGCGGATCGACGTCGCGGACACGGCGATCACCGTCAGCGCCGACGGATCGGACGACGGGGATGGCCTGTCGATTGTTCGCGCGGTCGCCGCCGCGGTGTACGGCGCTGCGCGCTCCGACTCCGGCGACGTGCGCATCGAGGCCGCCGACGACCGGGCGCGCGCCGCGCTGCAACGCTGGTCTTTAGTGCACACCGACTGACGGGTGACTAGCGTAGGAACGCGATGACTATCGATCCCGATGAGATTCGCGCTGAAATCGACGCCCTGCTCGCGCGGCTGCCCCAGCCCGGGGACGGCGAAGACCCCGAGAAGGTGCCGTCGCTCGACGAGCTCGAAGAAATAGCACGCCGCCTGTCCGAGGCGCACGACGTGCTGCTGGCCGCGCTGGAGTCGGCGGAGAAGGGCTGAGTGCGCGGATGTCTCGACGCGCCCGCGTTGACGCCGAGCTGGTCCGGCGCGGGCTGGCCCGGTCCCGCCAGCAGGCCGCGGAGTTGATCGGCGCCGGGAAGGTCTGCATCGATGGGATGCCGGCGCGCAAGCCGGGCACCGCCGTCGCCGTCACCGCGGCCCTCACCGTCGCCGAGGACGGCGAGCGCGGCTGGGTGTCGCGCGGAGCGCACAAACTCATCGGGGCGCTGGACGCCTTTCAGATTTCGGTCGCGGGCCGTCGCTGCCTGGATGCCGGCGCGTCGACGGGTGGCTTCACCGAAGTCCTGCTGGACCGCGGGGCCACCGAAGTGGTTGCCGTCGACGTGGGATACGGCCAGCTGGCCTGGTCGCTGCGCAGCGACGCGCGGGTGGTCGTCGTCGAACGGACCAACGTTCGCGACCTGACGCCCGAGGCGATCGGCGGCCCGGTCGACCTCGTCGTGGCCGACCTGTCGTTCATCTCGCTATCCACGGTATTGCCGGCGCTGGCTGGATGCGCCGCACCCAACGCGGATATCGTTCCCATGGTGAAGCCGCAGTTTGAAGTGGGCAGGGGCCTGGTCGGTGCCGGGGGTGTGGTGCACGACTCCGGCCTGCGCGCCGACGCCGTGCTGGCGGTCGCCGGTCGCGCGGCCGAGTTGGGCTGGTACACCGTCGACGCCACCGCCAGCCCGCTGCCGGGGCCGTCGGGCAACGTCGAGTACTTTCTGCGGCTGCGCGCCCAGACAGATCGGCCGCTCGGCGGCGACGACCTGGTGACGGCGGTGCGGCGCGCGGTGGAAAGCGGGCCACAGTGAACGAAGACGCTCCCCGCACCGTCTTGATGGTGGTCCACACCGGCCGCGACGAGGCCACCGAGACCGCGCGACGCGTGCAGAAGGTCTTGGGCGACAACGGAATCGAGCTTAGTGTGCTGTCCGCCGAGGCGGTCGACAAGGGGCCGCTGCACCTGGCCCCCGACGACATGCGCGCACTGGGCATCGAAATCGAGGTGGTCAACGCCGACCCGCAGGCCGCCGAGGGCTGCGAACTGGTGTTGGCGTTGGGCGGCGACGGCACGTTCCTGCGGGCCGCCGAATTGGCCCGCAACGCCAACATTCCGGTGCTGGGCATGAACCTGGGCCGCATCGGCTTCCTGGCCGAGGCCGAGGCGGAGGCCATCGATCGGGTGCTGGATCATGTTGTCGCGCAGGATTATCGGGTGGAGAACCGCTTGACGCTCGACGTGATGGTGCGTCACGGCGGCGACGTCTCGGTGCACGGCTGGGCACTCAACGAGGTCAGCCTGGAAAAGGGTCCCCGGCTGGGCGTGCTCGGCGTGGTCCTCGAGATCGACGGTCGCCCGGTGTCGGCGTTCGGCTGCGACGGGGTCCTGGTGTCGACGCCCACCGGGTCCACCGCCTATGCGTTCTCCGCAGGCGGACCGGTGTTGTGGCCGGACCTCGAGGCAATCCTGGTGGTACCCAACAACGCTCACGCACTGTTCAGCCGCCCCATGGTCACCAGCCCGGACGCCACCATCGCGATCGAGATCGAGGCGGACGGGCATGACGCCCTGGTGTTCTGCGACGGCCGCCGCGAAATGTTGGTCCCGGCCGGCAGCCGGCTGGAGGTAAAGCGTTGCGACACACCGGTGAAATGGGCCCGGCTGGACAGCGCCCCCTTCACCGACCGGTTGGTGCGCAAATTCCGCTTGCCGGTGACCGGGTGGCGCGGAAACTGACTGCCCTAACACAGGTGCTGACGGAATGCTGACCGAAATTCGCATCGAGTCGCTCGGTGCCATCAGCGCCGCGGTCGGGGAGTTCGACCGCGGCCTGACCGTACTGACCGGCGAGACCGGTACCGGCAAGACCATGGTGGTGACCGGCCTGCATTTGCTCGGCGGTGCCCGCGCGGACGCGACCCGGGTGCGGTCCGGGGCGGATCGGGCGATCGTCGAAGGCCGTTTCACCACAACGGATCTCGACGAAGCCGTGATCGTGAAGCTCGACGAGGTGCTGGACGCGTCGGGCGCCGAACGCGACGAGGACGGCAGCGTGATCGCGCTGCGCTCGGTCAGCCGTGACGGACCGTCGCGGGCCTACCTCGGCGGCCGCAGCGTGCCCGCGAAGTCGCTGGGCGACTTCACCGCCGGGCTGCTGACCCTGCACGGGCAGAACGACCAGCTGCGGCTCATGCGACCCGAGGAGCAGTGCGGTGCGCTGGACCGGTTCGCGAAGGCCGGCCCCGCGCTGGAGCGCTACTGCAAACTGCGCGACGCCTGGCTGTCGGCGCGGCGCGACCTGCTCGACCGCCGCAACCGGATGCGCGAGCTCGCGCTGGAGGCCGACCGGCTGAACTTCGCCCTGAACGAGATCGATGCCGTGGACCCACAACCCGGCGAGGACGATGCCCTGGTCGCAGAGATCCTGCGGCTCTCCGAACTGGACACCCTGCGCGAAGCCGCCGCCGGGGCCCGCGCGGCCCTGTCCTCGGATGAGGCCGACGGATCCGGATTCAGCGCGACCCACAGTCTGGGAAAGGCAAGGGCCGCACTGGAATCGACGGACGACGCGAAGCTGGTGGCGTTGGCCGGCCAGCTCGACGAGGTGCTGACGGTGGTCGTCGACGCGGCCGGTGAGCTGGGCGGCTTCCTCGAGGAGCTGCCAGCCGATGCGAGCGCGCTGGAATCCAAACTGGCCCGGCAGGCCGAACTGCGCACGCTGACACGTAAGTACGCCGCGGATATCGACGGCGTGCTCGCCTGGGCCCGGGAGTCGAGGGAGCGGCTGGCCCAACTCGACGTCTCCGAGGAGGGGTTGGCCGCGCTTGCGGCGCGGGTCGGCGGCCTCGCGGGTGAATTGGCCCAGGCCGCGGTCGATCTGAGCAACATCCGGCGCAAGGCCGCCAAGCGGCTCGCCAAGGAGGTCACCGCCGAGCTGTCCGGGCTGGCGATGGCCGACGCCCAGTTCAGCATCGACGTCACCGTCGATGTCGCCGCGGCCGCCGAGGACGCCGCCGCGCTCGTGCTGCCCTCGGGCGAGCTGGCCCGCGCCGGCGCCGACGGCGTCGACCAGGTGGAGTTCGGCTTCGCGGCGCACCGCGGGATGGACCAGCTGCCGTTGGCGAAGAGCGCATCCGGGGGCGAGCTGTCCCGGGTGATGCTGGCGCTGGAAGTGGTGCTGGCCGCCTCGGCGGCGGGCACGACGATGGTGTTCGACGAGGTCGACGCCGGCGTGGGTGGCCGGGCGGCCGTGCAGATCGGGCGGCGACTGGCGCGGTTGGCGCGCACCCACCAGGTCATTGTGGTCACGCACCTGCCGCAGGTCGCGGCGTACGCCGACGTGCACCTGGTGGTGCATGGAGCCGGGCCCAAGGGGACCAGCGTGGTGCGGCGGGTCGCTGACGACGAGCGTGTTGCCGAGCTCGCGCGGATGCTCGCCGGGCTGGGCGAATCCGACAGCGGCCGCGCGCACGCCCGTGAACTGCTCGATGCGGCGCAGAACGATGAGATCTAACCGTCGGGAACACTTAATACAGATGTGACTAATGGGACTCTAGATAACTTCTGAGGCTGATGTTACGGCGCGCCTCCCGTCCTCGCCGACGCTTCACGGACAGAATCGCCCCCATGAAGATGTCAGGCCTGCTTTCCCGCAACCCCGCCCGGCCGGGCCTCGTCGGCACCGCCCGCGTTGACCGGAACATCGACCGACTGCTGCGTCGGGTCTGCCCCGGTGACATCGTGGTGCTCGACGTCCTGGATCTGGACCGCATCACGGCGGACGCGCTGGTGGAGGCTGACATCGCCGCGGTGGTCAACGCGTCTCCGTCGGTGTCGGGCCGCTACCCGAACATGGGGCCGGAGGTGCTGGTCAACAACGGGGTGACGCTGATCGACGAGGCCGGACCCGACATCTTCAGGAAGGTCAAGGACGGCTCCAAGATCCGCCTGCACGAGGGCGGGGTGTACGCCGGTGATCGCAGGCTGGTCCGCGGGACCGAGCGCACGGACCACGACATCGCCGATTTGATGCGCGAGGCCAAGAGCGGGCTGTCCGCACACCTGGAGGCGTTCGCCGGCAACACAATCGAGTTCATCAAGAGCGAGAGCCCGCTGCTCATCGATGGCATCGGCATCCCCGACGTCGACGTCGACCTGCGCCGCCGGCACGTGGTGATCGTCGCCGACGAGCCCAGCGCCGAGGACGACCTGAAGTCCCTCAAGCCGTTCATCAAGGAGTATCAGCCGGCGCTGATCGGTGTCGGCACCGGCGCGGACGCCTTGCGCAAGGCCGGCTACCGCCCCCAGGTCATCGTCGGTGACCCCGACCAGATCAGTACCGACGCGCTCAAGTGCGGTGCCCAGGTCGTGTTGCCCGCCGACGCCGACGGTCACGCGCCCGGGCTGGAACGCATCCAGGATCTCGGCGTCGGGGCGATGACGTTCCCGGCCGCGGGCTCGGCGATCGACCTGGCCCTGCTGCTGGCCGATCACCACGGGGCCGCGCTGCTGGTGACGGCCGGCCACACCGCCAACATCGAGACGTTCTTCGACCGCACCCGCGCGCACAGCAACCCCTCCACCTTCCTGACCCGGCTACGGGTGGGCGAGAAGGTGGTGGACGCCAGGGCCGTGGCCACCCTGTACCGCAACCACATCTCGGCGGGTGCCATCGCGCTGTTGGCGCTGACCATGCTGATCGCCGTCATCGTCGCGCTGTGGGTGTCGCGCACCGACGGTGTGGTGCTGCATTGGGTCACCGACTACTGGAACCACTTCTACCTGACGGTGCAGAAGTGGGTCACATAGTTTCGCTGGGACGGTTCGTTAAATGATCTCGTTGCGTCAACATGCCCTGTCGCTGGCCGCTGTCTTCCTGGCGCTGGCCGTGGGAGTCGTGCTGGGCTCCGGCTTCCTGTCGGACACCTTGTTGTCCAGCCTGCGCGACGAAAAGCGCGACCTGAACACCCAGATCAGCGGGCTGAACGACCAGAAGAATGTGCTGAACGAAAAGCTCAGCGCGGCAAACAATTTCGACACCCAACTGGTCGGACGGATAGTGCACGATGCGTTGGGCGGCAAGTCCGTGGTGGTATTCCGCACCCCGGACGCCAAGGACGACGACGTGGCCGCGGTGTCGAAGTTCATCGGCCAGGCCGGCGGGACGGTGACCGGGACGGTGTCGCTGACGCAGGAATTCGTCGAGGCCAACTCGGCTGAGAAGCTGCAGACGGTGGTGAACTCCTCGGTGCTGCCCGCGGGCCAGCAGCTGAGCACCAAGCTCGTCGACCAGGGTTCGCAGGCGGGCGACCTGATGGGCATCGCCCTGCTGGCCAACGCGAACCCGGCAGCGCCTGCGGTGGATGACATCCAGCGCAACACCGTGCTTGCGGCGCTGCGCGACACGGGCTTCATCACCTATCAGGCCACCGATCACATGGGCGCCGCCAACGCCGCGCTGGTCGTGACGGGCGGCTCGCTGCCCCAGGACGCCGGCAACAAGGGCGTCAGCGTGGCCCGATTCTCGGCCGCGTTGGCCCCGCACGGCTCGGGCACCCTGCTCGCCGGGCGCGACGGTTCGGCAACCGGGGGCGCCGCCGTGGCCGTGACCCGCGCCGACGCCGGGATGAACTCGGCGATCACCACCGTCGACGACGTCGACGCCGCGCCGGGCCGCATCACCGCGGTCCTGGGCCTGCACGACCTGCTGGGCGGCGGCCACGCCGGGCAGTACGGCACCGGGCACGGGGCGGCGTCAATCACGGTGCCTCAGTAGCGGGCGTGTTAGCCGCGGCACAGCGCGGTGGATGTTAGGGTGGGTTTCCGTGGGTCGGCAGGCCCATCTAGTTATTCGCTAGAACAATTTTCACGCCCTGCCCGTCTTCACGGAGGTCGCCTGTGCGAAAGCACCCGCAATCCGCCACCAAGCACCTCTTCGTCAGCGGGGGAGTCGCTTCCTCGTTGGGTAAGGGGTTGACCGCCAGCAGCCTCGGTCAGCTACTGACGGCCCGCGGGTTGCACGTGACGATGCAGAAACTCGATCCATACCTCAACGTCGATCCGGGCACCATGAACCCGTTCCAGCACGGCGAGGTCTTCGTCACCGAGGACGGCGCCGAGACCGACCTCGACGTCGGTCATTACGAACGATTCCTGGACCGCGACCTGTCCGGCTCGGCGAATGTCACTACGGGGCAGGTCTATTCAACTGTCATCGCCAAGGAGCGGCGCGGCGAATACCTCGGCGACACCGTCCAGGTGATTCCGCACATCACCGACGAGATCAAAGGGCGCATCATGTCGATGGCCCAGCCCGACGCCCAGGGCAACCGTCCCGACGTGGTCATCACCGAGATCGGTGGGACCGTCGGCGACATCGAGTCGCAGCCCTTCTTAGAGGCGGCGCGTCAGGTGCGTCACGACTTGGGCCGTGAGAACGTCTTCTTCCTGCACGTCTCGCTGGTGCCCTACCTGGCGCCGTCGGGTGAACTCAAGACCAAACCCACCCAGCACTCGGTGGCCGCGCTGCGCAGCATCGGTATCACCCCCGACGCGCTGATCCTGCGCTGCGACCGCGACGTTCCCGAAGCGCTGAAGAACAAGATCGCGCTGATGTGTGACGTCGACATCGACGGCGTCATCTCCACCCCGGACGCGCCGTCGATCTATGACATTCCCAAGGTGCTGCACCGCGAGGAACTCGACGCCTATGTGGTGCGCCGGCTCAACCTGCCGTTCCGGGATGTCGACTGGACCGAATGGGACGACCTGCTGCGTAGGGTGCACGAGCCGCACGAGATCGTGCGAATCGCCTTGGTGGGCAAGTATGTTGAGCTTTCCGACGCCTATCTGTCGGTTACCGAGGCGCTGCGCGCCGGCGGGTTCAAGCACCACGCCAAGGTGGAGATGCAGTGGGTGCCCTCCGACGACTGCGAGACCACGGCGGGCGCGGGGGCGGCACTCGATGACGTTCATGGGGTGCTGATCCCGGGCGGGTTCGGCATCCGCGGCATCGAGGGCAAGATCGGCGCCGTCAGGTACGCGCGCAGCCGTGGGCTGCCGGTGCTGGGCCTGTGTCTCGGCCTCCAATGCATCGTAATCGAGGCCGCCCGCTTCGCCGGTCTGGCCCAGGCCAACTCGGCGGAGTTCGACCCCGAGACGCCGGATCCCGTCATCTCCACGATGGCCGACCAGGTGGACATCGTCGCCGGCGAAGCCGACCTGGGCGGCACCATGCGGCTGGGCGCCTACCCCGCGGTGCTGGAACCGGAATCGATTGTGGCCCAGGCATATGGCGCCACACAGGTGTCCGAGCGCCACCGGCACCGCTATGAGGTCAACAACGCCTACCGCGACAAGATCGCGGAGAGCGGCCTGAAGTTCTCCGGCACATCTCCGGACGGCCACCTGGTGGAATTCGTCGAGTACCCGCCGGACGTGCACCCGTTCATCGTCGGCACCCAGGCGCATCCGGAGCTGAAGAGCCGGCCCACCCGTCCGCACCCCCTGTTCGTCGCGTTCGTGCGCGCGGCCATCGACTACAAGGCGGGCGAGCAGCTGCCGGTGGAAATCCCGGAGCAGTCATCGAACGGCATCCAGCACCGGGACAGCGCTGCGCGGCCGATACCCGAGCCCGCGGCCCGTGGCTGACCACGTCTTCGAGACGGAGTCGTCTGAAACGCTGTACACCGGAAAGATTTTCGCGTTGCGCAGCGACCGGGTGCGGATGCCCGCCGGCAAGGTCGTGACCCGGGAGATCGTCGAACATTTCGGCGCGGTCGCCGTGGTCGCGATGGACGACGACGGCAATATCCCGATGGTCTATCAGTACCGACACGCCTTCGGTCGGCGGCTGTGGGAGTTGCCCGCGGGCCTGCTCGATGTCCACGGCGAGGCAGCTCATCTCACCGCGGCCCGCGAGCTGATGGAGGAGGCGGGGCTGCGGGCCGAGGACTGGACGGTGCTCGTCGACCTCGATTCCACACCGGGCTTCAGCGACGAGTCGGTGCGCGTCTATCTGGCCACCGGCCTGGCTCAGGTCGACCGGCCCGCCGCGCACGACGAAGAAGCCGACATGACGTTGGAGTGGTATTCGCTGGCCGACGCCGCCCGCAAGGTGCTCAGCGGTGAAATCGTCAACGCCATTGCCGTGGCAGGGATTTTGGCCGCCCACGCCGCGACGACGGGGTTCGCGCGGCCGCGTCCGGTGGACAGCCCGTGGCAGGACAAGCCGACGGCGTTCGCCGCGCGCAAGGCCGCGCAATGATGACGGTGGCGCTGGACACTCAGTTGCAGGGCTACCTCGACCATCTGACGATCGAGCGCGGCGTCGCCGCGAATACCCTGAGCTCGTACAGCCGCGATCTGCGCCGTTACACAAAACACCTGTCGGACCGTGGAATTCACGACCTTGCCAAGGTGGGCGAGAACGATGTGAGCGAATTCCTGGTGGCGCTGCGCCGCGGCGATCCCGACACCGGAGCCGTCGCGCTGTCCGCGGTATCGGCGGCGCGGGCGTTGATCGCGGTGCGCGGCCTGCATCGGTTTGCCGCTGCCGAGGGTCTGGCCGAGCTCGACGTGGCGCGTGCCGTCCGGCCGCCGACGCCGGGCCGCCGGCTGCCTAAAAGCCTGACCATCGACCAGGTGCTGGCGCTACTGGAGGGCGCGGGCGGCGACAGCCCGGCCGACGGTCCGCTGACCCTGCGTAACCGGGCGCTGCTGGAACTCCTGTACTCCACCGGCGCACGGATCTCCGAAGCCGTCGGCCTCGACGTCGACGACGTCGACACGCATGCCCGGTCGGTGTTGTTGCGCGGCAAGGGCGGTAAGCAGCGGCTGGTGCCGATCGGGCGTCCGGCCGTCGCCGCCCTGGACGCATACCTGGTGCGGGGCCGTTCGGAGCTGGCGCGCCGCGGGCGCGGAACGCCGGGCATCTTCCTCAATGTGCGCGGGGGGCGGTTGTCGCGGCAAAGCGCGTGGCAGGTCCTGCAGGACGCGGCCGAGCGTGCCGGCATCACCTCGGGGGTGTCGCCGCACATGCTGCGGCATTCCTTCGCCACCCACCTGCTGGAGGGCGGCGCCGACGTGCGGGTGGTGCAGGAGCTGCTCGGGCACGCCTCGGTGACGACCACGCAGATCTACACCATGGTCACCGTGCACGCGCTGCGCGAAGTGTGGGCCGGGGCCCACCCCCGGGCGCAGTAGCTTTTTGTGCCGGCCGGCTCAGCCTGCTCAGCCGCCGAGGTAGTCGGACTCCAGCACCAGGTCGGAGAGCAGTGTCTGGTACTCGACGTGGGCCTTGTGCTCGACGGTGTTGAACAGCTTGCCCTGCTGCCGCCGCATGTACTCGCGGTACTTCGGCGCACCCGGCACCCGGACGTTGTCGGCGACCACGATCGAGCCCGGATGCAACCACTCCCGATCCAGGATGCTGTTAAGGTCGTCCAAGTAGGCGTCCTTATCGTGATCGAGGAACACGAAATCCACTGTGCCGGCGGCAAACCCATGCTCGCTGGCCAGCGCATCGAGGGTACGCCCGCCGTCGCCGATGACGCCGACCACACACGTCACCCGGTCGGCGACGCCGGCGTGCGCCCAGATCTGTCGGGCGTTGGTGGCGTTGGCCTCGGCGAGTTCGACCGAGAACACCTTGGCCCTCGGCGCGGCCCGGGCGATGCGCAACGCGCCGTAACCGCAGTAGGTGCCCAGTTCGAGCGCTCGCGCCGGATCGGCGCGCCGCACGGCGGCGTCGAGCAGGAGCCCTTTTTCGTCGCCGACGTTGATCAGCAGGGATTTTTCGTAGGCGAACTTGTCGATGGTGGCCAGCACGTCATCGATGTCGCCGGCTTGCGAGTTCTGCAGGACGTACTCGACCGCGGCCGCTTCGCGCCCGTCACCGATTTGCCCGGTGGTGGTGATGTTCTGCGCGCCGGCGGCCATGCGCCAGACCGACCAACGCAGTAGAGGTATCCGCCGCTTGAGGTTCATAGACGTCACGATAGGCCGAGGGGCTGGTCCCCCTTTCGGCCCGTGGCGGTGATGATTGGATTCGCAAAAGCGATAGCGCCCGCGCCAGCGCGTTTCGAAGCCGCATCGTCCCCGGAAATTGGTGCTGCTGTGACTGAAGTTAATAGGCTGTCGGGATGTGCGTTCTACCAAGGATTTTTGCCCATATTTGCTGGTTAATTGCCTGCGGGTCGCCGAGTTTCGCGCGATGAACCCGATAGACTTTCCGACGATGTTCACCTCCCGAACACCCCCGCCATGACCGAGCAGCCGGACAACGGCGTCGAGCTCGGTCTGACCGGGCGGCCGCCGCGGGCGATCCCGGAGCCACAGCCGCGCACCTCGCACGGCCCGGCCAAAGTCGTCGCCATGTGCAATCAAAAGGGTGGCGTCGGGAAGACAACGTCCACCATCAATCTGGGTGCCGCGCTCGCCGAATACGGCCGTCGGGTGCTGCTAGTGGACATGGATCCGCAGGGCGCGCTGTCCGCCGGGCTGGGCGTCCCGCATTACGAGCTGGACAAGACCATCCACAACGTGCTGGTCGAGCCGCGGGTGTCGATCGACGACGTGTTGCTGCAGACCCGGGTCAAGCACATGGATCTGGTGCCCAGCAACATCGACCTGTCGGCCGCCGAGATCCAGCTGGTCAACGAGGTGGGACGCGAGCAGACGCTGGGCCGTGCGCTGCACCCGGTGCTGGATCGCTACGACTACGTGCTGATCGACTGCCAGCCGTCGCTGGGTTTGCTCACCGTCAACGGCCTGGCCTGTGCGGATGGCGTGGTGATCCCTACCGAGTGCGAGTACTTCTCGCTGCGCGGCCTGGCGCTGCTGACCGACACCGTCGACAAGGTGCGCGACCGGCTCAACCCGAAGCTCGAGATCAGCGGGATCCTGCTCACCCGGTACGACCCCCGCACGGTCAACTCCCGCGAGGTGATGGCCCGGGTGGTGGAGCGGTTCGGTGACCTGGTGTTCGACACCGTGATCACCCGGACCGTCCGGTTCCCGGAGACCAGCGTCGCCGGTGAACCCATCACCACGTGGGCCCCGCGATCCACCGGGGCAATCGCGTATCGCGCGCTGGCCCGCGAGTTCATCGACCGATTCGGCGCGTGAACGCGACCGAAACCGGTGAGGCGCCACAGCAGAACGGCTTCCAGGTCCGCCTGACCAATTTCGAGGGCCCGTTCGACCTGCTGCTGCAGCTGATCTTCGCCCATCGCCTCGACGTGACCGAGGTGGCGCTGCACCAGGTCACCGACGACTTCATCGCCTACACCCGCGAAATCGGACCGCAGCTGGAGCTGGAGGAGACCACGGCCTTCCTGGTGGTCGCCGCGACCCTGCTGGACTTGAAAGCGGCCCGGTTGCTTCCCGCCGGACGGGTCGACGACGACGAAGACCTCGCGCTGCTCGAGGTGCGCGACCTGTTGTTCGCCCGGCTGCTGCAGTATCGCGCGTACAAGCACGTCGCCGAGATGTTCGCCGAACTCGAGGCCGCGGCGCTGCGCAGTTATCCGCGCTCGGTGTCGCTGGAAGACCGGTTCACCGAACTGCTGCCCGAGGTGATGATCGGCGTCGATGCCGAACGCTTCGCCCAGATCGCCGCGATCGCATTCAGCCCGCGGCCCGTCCCGACGGTGTCGGTCGGGCACCTGCACCAGGTCCAGGTCTCGGTTCCCGAGCAGGGCAAGAAGTTGCTGGCCATCCTTCAAGCGCGGGGCAGCGGCGCGTGGGCCACGTTCTCCGAACTGGTCGCCGACTGTGAGGCATCGATGGAGGTGGTCGGGCGCTTCTTGGCGCTGCTCGAACTGTATCGGTCCCGGGCGGTAGCATTCGACCAGTCAGAGCCGCTTGGCGTGCTCCAAATCTCGTGGACCGGGGAATGTCCGGCCAGTGAAGCCTTGGTAGAAGTGCGGGACGAATAGGTGACTGAAGATATGCCGGACGTCGATCTCGAAGCAGATCTCGACGCGGGCATCCCGGACATCGCCGAAGTCGCGCCCATGGAGTCCGAGGAACTCGCCTCGGTGCTCGAGGCGCTGCTGCTGGTGGTGGACACCCCGGTCACCACGGAGGCGCTGGCGTCGGCCACCCAGCAACCGGTGTACCGGATCGCCACCAAGTTGCAGGAGATGGCCGAGCAACTCACCGAACGCGACAGCGGCATCGACCTGCGGAAAAACAGCGAGGGCTGGCGGATGTACACCCGCGCCCGGTTCGCGCCCTATGTCGAGAAGCTGCTGCTGGACGGAGCGCGATCCAAGCTCACCCGCGCCGCGCTGGAGACACTGGCGGTGGTCGCCTACCGCCAGCCCGTGACCCGCGCGCGGGTGAGCGCGGTGCGCGGCGTCAACGTCGACGCCGTGATGCGCACGCTGCTGGCGCGCGGCCTGATCACCGAAGCGGGCGTCGACGAGGACACCGGCGCGGTGACGTTCGCCACCACCGACCTATTCTTGGAGCGCCTGGGGCTGACCTCGCTGGCCGACCTTCCGGATATCGCGCCGCTGCTTCCCGACGTCGACACGATCGAGGACCTCAGCGAATCCCTGGACAGCGAGCCACGTTTCATCAAACTTTCCGGCGGTCAATCGCCCGAGCAGGCGCTGACGTTCGACGTGGACCAGGATTGATGGAAGAAGCTCAGGGGATCCGGCTGCAAAAAGTGTTGTCCCAAGCCGGAATTGCGTCGCGGCGGGCCGCCGAGAAGTTGATCATCGACGGCCGCGTCGAGGTTGATGGGCACGTGGTGACCGAACTGGGCACTCGCGTCGACCCGGACTCGTCGGTGATCCGCGTCGACGGTGCCCGGGTGGTGCTCGACGACTCGCAGGTGTACCTCGCCCTGAACAAGCCGCGCGGTGTGCACTCGACCATGTCCGACGACCGCGGGCGACCGTGCATCGGCGATCTGATTGAGCGCAAGGTCCGCGGCAACAAGAACCTGTTTCATGTCGGGCGGTTGGACGCCGACACCGAAGGGCTGATCCTGCTGACCAACGATGGCGAGCTGGCGCACCGACTGATGCACCCTTCCCACGAGGTGCCCAAGACGTATTTGGCGACGGTGACCGGTTCGGTGCCGCGCGGGCTCGGCAAGAAGCTGCGTGCCGGCATCGAGTTGGACGACGGAGTGACCAAACTCGACGAGTTCGCGGTGGTGGACGCCATTCCGGGTCAGACGCTGGTGCGGGTGACGCTGCACGAGGGGCGCAATCGCATTGTGCGCCGGCTGCTGGCGGCCGTCGGATTACCGGTGGAGTCGTTGGTGCGCACCGACATTGGGCCGGTCGCGCTGGGAAAGCAGCGGCCGGGCACCATCCGTGCGTTGGCTCATCACGAGGTCGGTCAGCTGTACAAAGCGGTGGGCCTGTGAGCGGAACGAGCGGAACGAGCGCAGCGAGCGACGGGAGTGCAGCGAACCATCATCCTGTGAGCGGCGACGTGGTGGTGGCCATCGACGGCCCGGCGGGCACCGGAAAGTCTTCGGTGTCAAAGAGATTGGCCCAAGCACTGGGGGCCCGCTACCTGGACACCGGCGGCATGTACCGGATCGTGACGCTAGCCGTGCTGCGGGCCGATATCGACCCGGCCGACGCAGACGCCGTCGCACAAACGGCGGAAACAGTGCAGATGTCGGTGGATTCTCACCCCGATGGGGACCGTTATTTTCTTTGCGGAGAAGATGTCTCGACAGAGATCCGCGGTGACCGGGTCACCGGCTCGGTGTCGGCGGTGTCCGCGGTGCCCGCCGTCCGTACCTTGCTGGTCGACATGCAGCGCGAAATGGCCCGGGGCCCGGGCAGTGTGGTTGTCGAGGGCCGGGACATCGGCACCGTCGTCCTGCCCGATGCACCCGTGAAGATCTTCCTGACCGCGTCGGCCGAAACGCGGGCACGGCGGCGCAACGAACAGAACGTGGCGACCGGACTGGCCGACGACTACGAGTCGGTGCTGGCGGACGTCCGCCGCCGCGACCATCTGGATTCCAACCGGGCGGTGTCACCGCTTCGGGCGGCCCCGGACGCGGTGGTCGTCGACACCAGCGAGATGACCGAGGCCCAGGTTATTTCGCACCTGCGCGACCTGGTCAAGCAGCGAAGCGGAGCGGTGCGGTGAGTCAAGACGGCACGTGGAGCGACGAAAGCGACTGGAATTCCCCCGAATTCGGCCTGGACGAACAGGAGGAGGCCGGCCCGGCGCCCGTGGTGGCGGTGGTCGGCCGGCCCAATGTCGGCAAGTCGACGCTGGTCAATCGGATCCTGGGCCGGAGAGAAGCGGTGGTGCAGGACGTCCCGGGCGTCACCCGCGACCGGGTGTCCTACGACGCGCTGTGGACCGGCCGCCGGTTCATCGTGCAAGACACCGGGGGATGGGAACCCGACGCCAAGGGGCTGCAGCAACTGGTGGCCGAACAAGCGTCGGTGGCCATGCGCACCGCCGATGCGGTGATCCTGGTGGTCGACGCCGTCGTCGGCGCCACCGCGGCCGACGAGGCCGCCGCACGGATCCTGCTGCGGTCCGGCAAGCCAGTCTTCTTGGCGGCCAACAAGGTTGACAGCGACAAGGCCGAGGCGGACGCGGCGATGCTGTGGTCGCTGGGGCTCGGTGAGCCCCACGCCGTCAGCGCCATACACGGCCGCGGAGTGGCCGATCTGCTCGACGAGGTACTTGCCGCGCTGCCCGAAGTGTCCGAGGTGGCTCCCACCTCCGACGGCCCGCGCCGCGTCGCGCTGGTCGGCAAGCCCAACGTGGGCAAGAGCTCCCTGCTGAACAAGTTGGCGGGCGATCAGCGCTCGGTGGTGCACGATGTCGCCGGAACGACGGTGGATCCCGTGGACTCGCTGATCGAACTGCGCGACAAGGTGTGGCGGTTCGTCGACACCGCTGGCTTACGGCGCAAGGTCGGCCAGGCCAGCGGACACGAGTTCTACGCCTCGGTTCGCACGCACTCGGCCATCGACGCGGCCGAGGTGGTGATCGTGCTGATCGATGGGTCGGATCCGCTCACCGAACAAGATCAGCGGGTGCTGTCGATGGTCATCGAGGCCGGGCGGGCCCTGGTGCTGGCTTTCAACAAGTGGGACCTGGTGGACGAAGACCGCCGCGAGCTGCTGGAGCGCGAGATCGACCGCGAACTTGTGCAGTTGCGGTGGGCGCCGCGGGTCAACATCTCCGCCAAGACCGGGCGGGCGTTGCAGAAGCTGGTGCCCGCGATGGAGACCGCGCTGGCGTCATGGGATGCCCGGATTCCGACCGGCCCACTGAATTCGTGGCTCAAAGAAGTGGTGGCGGCCACGCCGCCTCCGGTGCGTGGGGGCAAGCAACCTCGCATCCTGTTCGCCACCCAGGCGACCGCTCGGCCCCCGACGCTCGTGCTGTTCACTACTGGTTTTCTGGAGGCCGGGTATCGGCGTTTTTTGGAGCGCCGGCTGCGCGAGACCTTCGGGTTCGAGGGATCGCCGATCCGGATCAACGTGCGGGTGCGCGAAAAGCGGGGCGCTCGGCGGCGCTGAGCGCGGTGGCGCCTCGACCTCTCCAATTGTCTGGATTAACCTCATGGTCGCCTGCCGCCCGCCGAGCGGGAACACCCGACACGACATGCGGGCCACGGTGCAGCGAAGGTCGCTTGGCGGGCCGGCCGACCATTTACGGTAGGCTTTCGACCTGCTGCCGATGCAAGCATCGGCGCGCGGGCTGTGGCGCAGTTTGGTAGCGCACTTGACTGGGGGTCAAGTGGTCGCAGGTTCAAATCCTGTCAGCCCGACGAGGTCAGAGGCGGTTTGCGACCGCATCGGCCAGTCGGGGGCTGTCCCGACGCCGGGGCTGTCCCGGCCAGCCCAGACCCCATGCCCCATCCAATAGAGATCGAGGTGGGGCCAAGCCGGTCCCGCTAGGCAGGTGACTTAGCCCCCCGCGACATTGTGAACAAAAAGTCGGCCCCCTGATTTGCCCGATTCCGGCCGGGAATGGCCTGGTGGGGAAGGCTTTGGGTCGAGGGCGCTGGGCGGTGAACGAAGGGGCCGCGTTCACGGTGAAAGTGAACACGCCAGAGTCGTTGCGCTGTCTGATGATTGACCTGCGCCGCGCCTGTGCGACATCTCCACCGGGCTGTCGATAGCATCCACCGTGTGCGGCTGACAGGGGGGCGAGTCGCGAGCGTGACGAGCTGGTATACGCGCTGTTCCTTGACGGGTTGCCGTACAGGCAGATTGGCGCGCACACCGGCCTGTCTGTCGGTGGTGTGCACAAGGTGATCTGCCGGATTCATGTGACTGGTATCGCTTGGTCTAGCTCGTCAGCGGAAGATTGCGATGGGTTCCAGCCACAGCGCTGGACCGCGAATGGTCGCTGCGTCGGCCGTGGATAACCCAAAGGCTTGGGCAGGGG
>NZ_DASUHS010000067.1:0-7927 GCF_036273375.1 Mycobacterium sp.
CCGCTTTCGTGGCAAACTCGTTACGTTGCTGACCGCGTAGGTCATAGGTAATTTGGGTAATCGATTCGCCACGGCACCCGAGCCGAGTAGCCACCCGATCGCCACCCCCCGCGAAGGATGACGATGCTTGCCACAGACAGGCCCACAGCCACCGTCTCGACGACGGCACGCTGGCGGCGCCGCATCCTGACCCGTTCCGGATTGATCACCGGTGCATTCGTCGTCCCGGCCGTGGTCGTCCGCATCGCCGGACTACATACCGGCGCGGTGCTCGCCCTGCTGATCTTCGGGGCAGCGGTGGTGGCGGCGAGCTTCTGGCTGGCGTGGGCGGCCGAGGCCGCGCAGATCGACGTCTCCGGGGGGCTGGCGACGGCGCTACTCGCCCTGATCGCGGTGCTGCCCGAATACGCCGTCGACCTCTATTACGCCTACGTGTCCGGCCACAACGCGGATTACACGCAATACGCCGCCGCCAACATGACCGGGTCCAACCGGTTGTTGATGGGTCTGGGTTGGCCCGTCGTGGTGCTGGTGAGCATTCTGGTCGCCCGCAAGCCCGGTTCGCACAAGCCGACCGGTTTGACGCTGGAGCCAGCAAACCGCGTCGAACTCGGATTCCTGTTGATCGCCGGCGTTCTCGCGTTCGTGATCCCGGTGAGCGGCCAGATCCATTTTGGGTTGGGGCTGGCGTTGCTGGCCTGGTTCGGGTTCTACCTGTACAAGATCAGCCACGGCGACGTCGAAGAGCCCGAGCTGATCGGCACCGCCGCCGCGTTGGGCGACCTGCCCGACGGCCGGCGGCGCGTCGCTGTGATCGGCCTGTTCTTGGTGTCGGCCGGGGTGATCCTGCTGTGCGCCAAGCCCTTTGCCGATAACCTGGTCGCCGCCGGCACGGAACTCGGCATCAACCGCTTCCTGCTGGTGCAGTGGCTGGCCCCCCTGGCCTCCGAAGCACCGGAATTCATCATCGCGATCATTTTCGCCACCCGGGGCAAGGGCACGGCGGCTATCGCCACCCTGATCTCCTCCAAAGTCAACCAATGGACCCTGCTGATCGGGTCACTGCCCATCGCCCACCTGCTGGGCGGCGGCGGGTTCTCCCTGCTCCTGGATTCCCGCCAGGTGGAGGAAGTGCTGCTCACCGCCACCCAAACGATGATGGGGGTGGCGCTGATCCTGGCGCTGCGGTTCCACCGGGCCGCCGCGTGCACACTGCTCGGGCTGTTCGTAGTCCAGTTCCCGATCTTCTCGACACAGGGGCGGCTGCTGCTCTGTGCTGTCTATACCGCGGTGGCCATCGTGGGGCTGATCATCAACCGTCGCCACGTCGCCGCCACTCTCGCGGCGCCGTTCTTCGGCACGGCCATTCGGCACGGCGGTCACGTTCACCACGAACCGGGAGATTCCACTTACCCGAGGTAGGCCGCCACGGCACCGATGACCGCCCTGCGCCCGGAATCACGCTGCGTATACCGTCCCAGGTATGAATCGAGTGTCGGTGATCACAGGCGGTGCGGGCGGCATGGGCCTGGCCACGGCGAAAATCGTCGGCCGCGACCACACCGTGGTGCTGTGCGACGTCAGGCAGGACCGGCTGGCGACCGCGGCGACGACCCTGCAAGACCTCGGGATCGCTGCGACGGTCGTCGACTGCGACGTGACCGACCGGGGCGCCGTCGCGAGCCTGCTCGGCACCGCGAACAACCTCGGGACCGTCGTCTCCGTCATCCACACCGCGGGGGTCAGCCCCAGCATGGGTGCCGCCGACTACGTCATGCGGACCAACGCCGTCGGCACCGTCAACGTCAACGAGGAGTTCTTTGCGGTCGCCGGCGAGGGCGCGGTGATCGTCAACGTAGCGTCGATGGCGGCGCACATGCTGCCTGCGGAAATCATTCCAGCAGAACAATTTCCGCAGGCGCTGGACGACACCGACGCCTTCATGGACGCCATGCTGACGGCGTGCAGCATCGCTCCCGAGGAGGCGCGATCCGGTCTCGCCTACGCCGTGAGCAAGACCTTCGTCAAGTGGTACAGCCAGTCGCAGGCGGAGCGATTCAACACCCGCGGATTGCGCATCGTCTCGGTGTCACCGGGGTCCATCGACACCGAGATGGGCAGGCTCGAGGAGCAGGCGGGCGCCGGCGCGATGGTTGCCAACGCCGCCGTCCCGCGGTGGGGCAAGCCGGAAGAGATGGCCGAGCTGCTCGCCTTCTGCGCCAGCGCTAAGGCCGGATACCTCACCGGCACTGACATACTCAACGACGGCGGCGTGATCGCTTCGATGACCGAACGAGCCCGGGTGGCGGTCGGCGGCTAGACGAGGTAGTACAGCTCGGAATGCGGGGTGAGCTCGGGGGCGCTGGACTCCGGTTGGCTATTCCTCGGCGCTGATGCCGGCTTTCGTGAGGCCGGCACCGTCACGCGTCCCGCCGTGGATCCACTCCCGTGCCCGCAGCCGCCAGGTCCGGCGCGCGTACTCGAGCTCGGTATACGGCCATTGGGTGACGATTCGGCCGGACGGCGATCGAAAGTAGCTGTCGCACCGCGTCCAGATGGTGCGCTCCAGATCCGCGGAAAGTGCGTCGTTGTAGCGCTTTTCGGCCTCGGGTCGCACGTCGAGGTATCCGCCACGACGTGCCAGGCGGCTTACCGCGCTGGCGACCAGTCGCGCCCCGGCCTCGAGGATGTAGACGATGGAGTTGCCACCCTGGTTGGTGTTGGGGCCGTAGAGCATGAAGAAATTGGGGAATCCGCTGACCGCGACCCCCAGATAGGCGGACGGGTCGTCGCCCCAGTGCTCGTGCAGCGGGCGTCCGCCGGCGCCGACGACATCGATGCCGGAGAGGTAGCGAGACGTCTCGAAGCCGGTGGCCAGGACGATCGCGTCGACGTCGATTCCGGTGCCCGATGCGGTGATCACCGATGTGCGGCCGATCCGCGAGATGGGGTCGGTGACCAGTTCGACGTTGTCGCGCTGCACGGCCCGGTAATAGTCGTCGCCCAGCAGCACCCGTTTACAGCGGAACGGATAGTCCGGTGTCAGCGCCCGGCGCAGCGGTTCGTCGTCGACGGTGCGCTCCAGGAACGATGTCGCGATCTGCGTGCGCGCCGTCACTACGGGGTCGTCGGCGAACGTTGCGGTGTTGTCGTGCTGAAACTTCCAGATCTGCCACCGGGTGCGGCGCAACGCCAGGAAGCTTTGTTTGAAGCGGGCCAATTCGGTCTCGCTATACGGGCGGTCGTCCTTGGGCACCATCCAGGGCGGGGTGCGTTGGAAGACCGTGACGTGCCCGGCGGTCTTCGCCAACTCGGGCACAAGCTGTACCCCGCTGGCGCCGGTGCCGATCACCGCGACGTTGCGGCCGGCCAGATCGAGGTCGTGATCCCATTGCGCGGTGTGCAGCACTGGGCCGGCGAAGTCGCTCAGGCCGTCGATATCGGGGAGCTTGGCCGATCCGAACAGGCCGACCGCACACACGACGACGTCGGCGGTCAGGTTGGCCGGCTGCCCGTTCCGCCTCAGTTCGCAATGCCACGCCGCGGTATGCGGGTCCCAGCGCACGGAGCGCACCGTCGTGTCGAGCAGGAGATGGCGACGCAAGTCGAAGTCGTCGGCCACCGATTCGAGATAGGCCAGTATTTCGGCCTGCCGCGCGTAGGTGCGGCTCCAGGATGTGTTGGGGGCAAAGGAAAACGAGTACAGGTGGCTCTGGATATCGCAGGCGGCGCCGGGGTAGGTGTTGCGCCGCCAGGTGCCGCCGACCCCGTCGTCGCCCTCGATGATCACCAGATCGTCGACGCCCGCGCGGCGCAGCGCGACGGCCGCGCCCAGCCCACCGAAGCCGGCGCCGATGATGGCCACCTTCGGACCGCGGCCGCGCCGGGTCGCCGCTCGCATCCGCCCAATGGCGTAGAGCGACTTGGCTTTTCGGCTTGTCACGGCCCGTCCCCGGCGCGGCGGACCAGCAGGCCTTCCAGGCTCCCGTCGGCGCGCCACTGCTGCAGGATGTCGGCGTACTCGGTGGGTGCCCCGAAGAAGAAGCTGCCCTGCCGGGTCTTGGCGTCGGCCTTGCCTTCCCGGTTGTAGTAGCCCGGCGTACACGTCTTGGCACGCTCGGCACTCGCGACCGACCGGGCCACCACCGTGTCGACCCAGGCGGCTTCGGCGGCAGGTGCGGCCTCGATTTCGGTGATGCCTTCGGCGAGTGCGGTCGCGATGATCCAGGCGACGTGACCGGCCTGCACGTCGAGCAGGTAGGGGAAGTTCACCGTCAGCCCGGCCTGGGCGATGCTTTCGATGAAGCAGTTCGGGAATCCGGTCGTACACAGGCCCTGGAAGGTGCGCACGCCGCCGTCCCAGCGTTCGGTGAGCGTCACACCGTCACGGCCGATCAGCTTGAATCCGGTGCGGCGACAGTAGTCGGTGCCCACCTCGAAACCCGTTGCGAAGATGAGGCAGTCGAGTTCGTAGGCCGCGCCGTCGACCACCACACCGGTTTCGGTGATGCGCTGCACCCCGAGACCCCGGGTGTCGACCAGGGTGACGTTGTCCCGGTTGAACGTCTGCAGATAGTCGTCGTGGAAACAGGGTCGTTTGCAGAAGTATCCGTACCACGGTTTCAGCGCCTCGGCGGTGGCGGGATCGGAGACGATCGCGGCGACGCGTGCCCGGATCTCGTCCATCTTCGCGAAGTCGGCCAGCTCGATGTCGCGGCCGCGCTGTTCGGGATCGGCGAGGCCGTCTGGATCCTGACGCATGACGGGCAGCTTGCGGGTGATGCTTGTCCATGCGTCGGCGACCAGGTCCTGGTCGGCTTGGCCTCCGGCGGTGAGGATCTGAAAGTTGGTTATTCGCTCGCGCTGCCAGCCGGGTTGTAAAGTGTTGGCCCACTTCGGATCCGTTGCTTGGTTTGCCCGGATATCCACCGAGGACGGGGTGCGCTGGAAGACGTAGAGCCGGTGGGCCGCGGCGGCGAGGTGCGGTACACACTGGATCGCCGTGGCGCCGGTTCCGATGATGCCGACGCGCTTGTCGGCCAGATTCTGCAGCCCCGCACCGGTGTAGGCATAGTCCCACCGGCTGGTGTGGAACGCGTGCCCGCGGAAGGCACCGAGCCCTTCGATGCCCGGCAACTTCGGTTTGGCCTGATAGCCGTTGGCCATGGAGACAAACCTGGCGCGCATTTCGTCGCCCCGGTCGGTGCGGATGATCCAGCGCGATTCGGCTGGTTCCCAACGGATTTCCCGCACGTCGGTCTGCAGGCAGGCGTCGCGGTAGAGGTCGAAGTGCTCGGCGATGCGCCGGCAATGCGCAAAGATCTCCGGGCCCTTCGCATACTTTTCGGTGGGGGTGTAGCCCAGCTCCTCGAGCAGCGGCATGTACACGTACGACTCGACGTCACAAGCGATTCCGGGATAGCGGTTCCAATACCAGGTACCTCCGACGTCAGCCGCGCGGTCGATCAGCCGCACGCTTCCGACGCCGAGCTGTCGTAGCCGCGCCCCGGTCAACAGGCCGCCGAATCCGGCGCCGACGATGGCAACGTCCACCTCGTCGGTGAGCGGCTCGCGGGCCAGGTCCCCGTCGGCCCACGGGTCTTCGGCGTATCGGGCGAACGCGCCGGCCATCTCGACGTACTGGGCAATGCCGTCGGCACGCACACGGCGCGCGCGTTCCTCGGCGTACTTGCGTCGCAGCGCGTCGACATCAAACGCCTGGCCAACGGTCTCGGTCACGGCCTCGGGTTCCTCTCCGTGGCCTCGACCCTATAATCAATCGCTTGATCATATCAAGGGCGCGGCCACGCACGCGGCCGGTTACGAGCGGCTATCCCCGCGTACGCGGGGCGAGCAGGGTGCCCTTGATCAGTTGCCTGGCTGACTCCAGCGCCGCGTGATACTCCTTGGACGGCAGCGTGGCCGCCAACTCGGTGAGGCCGTAGATCAGCGCATAGATCGCCTCGGCAACGCCGCGCCGGTCCGCGCGGCCGGCTAGCCCGCCCTCGGGGAATGCATCCTCGATGATGCCGTCGATGATTTCGCGGAACGCCTGAAACCCGCCCGTCGCCGTGGCATCGACGGCGATCGCTTTCTCCGCCCGTATCACCCACTCGAAGGCCGCCAGGTCGGGGTACTCGCGCATCAGCCGGCCCGATTCATCGAGGACCGCTTCTAATCGTGCGATCGCGTTGCCCGGGTGGGCGGCCGCCTGGCGCAGTCGCGGGACCGCGACGTCGGTCCGCGCCGCCACCGCGGCCTTCATCAGTTCTGACTTGTTCGGAAAGTAGTTATAGAGGCTCGCACTGGTCACGTTCGCGGTGCGGGCGATCTCACGAATAGTTGCCCGCGCGTACCCCGCCGCGGCCACGCACCGCATGGTGGCGACGATGATCCGCCGGCGAGTCTCCTCGCCGCTGGCACCTACCGGACGCCCGCGTTGCGCCCGCGCCACGGTGCTACGTCCACTGGTCGCATCCTGTCCGTCGGCCGATACTGCCGACACATCGAATATAATCGAACGATCAATTTCTCTGGTGTGGGCGCGGAGGTGCGCAGTGCGTGACCGACGGACCCGCAGGGCGCCATGACCGCCACTCCGCCGCAATTGGGCCGGCCGGTGGGCGCCGATGGCGAGCAGACCCGGGCACGAATCATCACCGCAGCGATGCGCTGTGTGGCCGATGCGGGCTATACCCGGGCGACGATTCGCGAGATCGCCCGGGCCGCCGGTATGACCAGCGGCAGCTTGTATCACTACTTTGCGAACAAGTCCGAGTTGCTCGGGGCCACCGTCAGCGAGATGGACCAGATCGCACTCCCCCGGCTGCGCGCGGCCGCCACACAGTCCGACAATGTCGTCGATCGGCTCGCAGCGGTGCTCGACGAGTCAAGCCGGTTGATGCGCGACTATCCAGGCCTGGCCGCCTTCGAGCGGGCTATGCGGGTGGTCGGCCACGAACACCGCGGTGGCAACAGATTGAAGTACCCCGGATTGAAAGCGTTGCGCGACATCATCACTGAGATCGTCGGTGATGCCCAAGCGCAGGGCGCGCTGCCCGCAGGCACCGATCCGGGCGCCGCGGTGAATGCGATCCATGCGCTGGCACGCGGTCTGACGGAACGGGCGGCCAGTCTGGGTCCGGATGCGTACGCCGCGACGCTCGATTCGGCCAAGGGGCTACTGCGGGGAACGCTCTTTACCGACGGCCATCAGTGAGTCGCCCAACGTCCACAACGCAATCCCGAGCAACACCAGATCTTTGAGCAGAAATTGGCCGGGCAGCGCCGAGAGCACCGGAAAACCGTGGGCGTACGTCATGACCACACCCGGGGTGGTGAACAGAAAACTCAGCGTGCCCATAAACAGCACCACCGCCAAGGCGCTGCCCGCCGCCGAGACTCGCGGCCACAGCGGCCGCACCGCAATGAGAAGGGCGGCAAAGATTTCCATCGTTCCGAGTGCACGCCCGACGAAGGTGACGCTGAAGACGTCGTAAACCCAGCTCATCAGCGGGCTGTGCTGAATGAGCACGCGGGCTTCCATTTTCACGTACTTGCCCACTCCGATCCACGCCAGGACGAGCACCAGGCCGTAGCGGCTTACGTGGTGGCCCCACCGGGTCAGCGCCGGCGCCGCGGCCGGTGCCAGGGTTTGGTCGATCATCGGGCGATTCCTTTCGGGAGCTGAAATGCGGGCGTCCAACCAACCCACGGTGCAGGGCACGATCGCGTTCACTTCCGCAACCGCTCGAGGCCGGCGACGATGAGCCGCAACCCGAAAGCGAATTCGTCGGCCAGCGGGACGGGCAGATCGTCGGCGACGGTGACCGTCGCGGGATAGCGAGACGGATCGAGCCGGTGAAACGCCACCGAGAGTTCGGCGTCCCGTTGATCGCCCTCCGCCGTCGCTCCGGACAGCTGTATC
>NZ_DASUHS010000068.1:0-2069 GCF_036273375.1 Mycobacterium sp.
CCACCGCCAACGGCACCGCAGCCACCGCACGCGCCACCGCAGCCCTCGGATCCCTGTGGCGCCCAATCCGCACCCTCACCCCAGCACAACTCGCCACCCACCGCGACGCCCTCCTCCACACCGCGATGGCCGGCTGCGCACCGACCGACACCCCGCCCAAGCCGACGGCCCCACCAACCTGACGCCTCGACACGGTTCAGTTCGCAGTCTTTCGATATTTGCCGCGGCGGCCGGTAAGCCGATCACGTCGGCAGCAGCATCTCCGCCGACGACCAATGGCTGACTTTGTTCTGCTCGTTTCGAACGGCGTCGTGTATCTCAACTTACGCGCGGGCGTTCGCGCATCGGCACGGACCAAACAACCAGGTGTTGAGCTGCGTGCCAACGGGCACGACGCTTCCCGACACGTCCGGCAGCTAAAGGTCGTGGGTCAGGATGTCGCTGGCTCGCCGGGCGATCTCGGCGCCGTAGTCGGTCCAGACGCCGCCGCCCCAGTAGCGGTAGCAGCTGGTCTCTGCGGTGAGCAGGTGGTAGAGGGCCTTTCGGTAACGCGCGTCGTTGGTGTCGACGCCGGTCCGCTGGACGCGCTCGTGGAACAGAGCGCTCGCCCGCTCCATTGGGTTTAGCACGTCGTCGTATCCCCGAACCCAGGAGATGTTGTTCGTCCAGCTGCCGCCTTCGACGTGGAAGCGGCCGTCCTCACCGGCCAGCTCGGCGGTGACGGCGGTGAGGCGGTCAGGCCCGTCCCCGGGACTCATCCGCTCCCAGATGCGGTGCTGCAGCAGCGGCTGGATGACCGGCAGGTCCTCGACATCGACGCCGGTCCCGTGCAGCTGCTCCAGGTACTCGGTGACGTTCATCATCGAGGTGGCCGTCCCCGAGCACGCCCGCACCACCTCCTCGTACTTGGCCGGGAACTCATTCATCATGACCCCGCCGTTCTCGCCGTCGGCGATCTGTGTGACCAGTGGCGGGACGCTGTGGCCGGCGAGGTCCTGGCGTGAGAGCCCCTTCGCCTCGTAGTAGGGCTGCATCTGTCCGACCAGCTTGGTGTCGCTGCCTTGGGTCTTCACGACCGCAACGATGCTGGCCGTCTCGCCGGTCGAGCTGGTGCATACCAGCCGGTGCGGGACGTGCGGGCGATCCACTCCGCCGCCGTCCAGCCTCTCGACCGTGTGCTCTTGTACCAACACCCACTCGTAGCCACAGTCGAGCAGGGTGCGCACGAACGCGTGCGCGACGTCGGGATGGTTCGGCAACGCCATCTCCGCCGGCGAGAAACCCCGCACACGGCCCAGCGCGCCCATTCCGAACAGCGCCGCGAAGTGGTGTTGCCAGGCCCGGACATGCAGGCGGTAGTCCTGGACCGGGGTGGACGGGGCGACGGCGTGCCCCCACGAGCACCCAAGCCACTCGACGGCGTCTGTGTAGCGCCGGTCGCAGGTGATTCGCCGTAGCGCGTCGATCACCTCGCTCGCGCCGATCTGGCGCAACCCGTGCAGCAGCGTGCCTGAGTACTCCAGCATCACCCGCGGTTGGCGCCCCTCATCCGCAAGCCGCGGCACGATCTCGCCCATCCGCCGGTAGCAGCGCAGGAACACCGGCGCGTTATGGTTGTCGCCGACGCCCTGATGGTCCAGCATGTACTGCAGGTTGCTGATCACCCGGGCGGTTCGCAGCTCAGGCCCGCCGGCCGGAATCAACGGTTGGTGCATGTGCAGCGCGACCGCGAACGCGCTCGCTACCCCATCGAAGCAGCTTCCCTGCGTGTGCAAGACCGGTTGCCCCCGACCGGCCGCGATCGCCGCCTCCACCCGGGATTCGCTGCCGCTCAGATTCGGCAGGCCGTCGATCTGCTCGGCTAGCTGATCCATCACAACCGCCACCTCTCACCCCAGCGTGCGCCCGCCCACGCACGCCGGCTACTGATCCTGAGCCACGTCGGGGGCAATCCCGCAGAAGACACCATCGGAGAAACGCCTCCGGCGACCACACCGCCGGCCATCGCTCGCCCGCCGATCGCGCCGCCTGACGGTCGCCGGTCGCCGGTCGCCGGTCGCCGGTCGCCG
>NZ_DASUHS010000069.1:0-7845 GCF_036273375.1 Mycobacterium sp.
CCCTGTCGGGAGCCGAATTCGTTGTAGATCGTCTGCCGGCTGATGCCCGCGGCGCGGGCCACATCGGACAGGGTGATGGCCGACCAGTCCCGCGTCAGCAGCAGATCCCGCATCGCATCGAGCACCGAGTCGCGCAGCAGGGCACGCGATGCCTCGGCGAACGGCATCCGCTTCACAGGCGCGACAATAGCGGCTTTCGCCGTCGCGTTGGCGCCGATCATTAGCGCCGCTCCTCCTCATCGCTACGCTCTGCATCGTCGCCGGCGGTCACGAACGCGCGATCTCCACCATCTCGAAGTCGGTCTTCGCCGCGCCGCAGTCCGGGCAACTCCAGTCCTCGGGGATGTCGTCCCACCGGGTTCCGGGCGCGATGCCGTCGTCGGGCCAACCCTTAGCCTCGTCGTACTCGAATCCGCACTGCACGCAGATGAAGAGCTTGAACAGGGCTTGATGCTCTTCGCCCAAGGGCTCATCGCGGTCGCTCATCGGTTCACTCCTATCCAATTGTCCGGCTCCTCCTCATCGCGACGCTCTGCATCGTCGCCGGACGTCGTTTCGAAATCGACCTTCTCGCGCACCGCACAATCGGGGCAGCACCAGTCTTCCGGGATGTCAGTGAAGGGCGTGCCCGGCCGAAAGCCTTCCCGCGGTGCGCCTTTCGCTTCGTCGTAGGTGTAGTCACAGCCAGGGCAGCGGTATGCGGTCATGCCGTCACGCCGTAGCGGGCCAGCAGCTTCTCGCGCAGGCGCGGCTGCACATTGACCTTGGTGATGTCGCCGTCATAGTGCGCCAGCACCCGGTGATCCATCACCCTGCGCCACAGCGGCGGGAAGTAGGTGAGCGAGATCATCGACGCGTATCCGCTCGGCAGGTTGGGCGCGCCCGCCATGCTGCGCAGCGTCTGGTACCGACGGGTCGGGTTGGCGTGGTGATCGCTGTGCCGCTGCAGGTGGTACAGGAACAGATTGGTCACTACGTGGTCGGAGTTCCAGCTGTGCACCGGCGCGCAGCGCTCGTAGCGACCGCTCGAGTTCTTCTGCCGCAGTAGGCCGTAGTGCTCCAAGTAGTTGACCGACTCGAGCAGGCTGAAGCCGAAGACCGCCTGGATGATCACGAATCCGATCAGCGCCGGGCCGAAGATCGCGATCAGCGAGCCCCACAGCACCACCGACATCAGCCAGGCGTTGAGAACGTCGTTGGACAGATACGTCTTGGGGTGCCACGGGCTGGAGCCCTGCCGGCGGATCCGTTGCGCCTCCAGCCGCAGCGACGAGCGCAGGCTACCAAAGACGCTGCGCGGCAAGAACTCCCAGAAGGTCTCACCGAAGCGCGCCGACGCTGGATCCTCCGGGGTGGCGACACGCACGTGGTGGCCGCGGTTGTGCTCGATGTAGAAGTGCCCGTACCAGGTCTGCGCCAGGGTGATCTTGGACAGCCAACGCTCCAGCGAGTCCTTCTTGTGGCCCATCTCGTGCGCGGTGTTGATGCCGACGCCACCGAGGACGCCGACCGACAGCGCCAGCCCCAGCTTGCCGCCCCAGCCGAGGGCGCCGTCAAAGCCCAGCCAGCTCAGGTTCGACGCGGTGAACAGGTAGGCGCCGACGATGACGCTGAGGTACTGGAACGGGATGTAGACGTAGGTGCAGTAGCGGTAGTACTTGTCGTTCTCCAGCTGCTCCATCACCTCGTCGGGCGGGTTCTGCCCGTCGGGCCCGAAACGCAGGTCGAGGATCGGCAACAGGACCCAGAGCAGGAGCGGCCCGATCCACAGCGGCACCTGCGCGGCGGCGTGCCAGCCCAGCCGGTTGAGGCCCCAGATGAGCGGCAGCATCACGAACAACGCCGTCGGGGCGATCAGCCCCATCAGCCACAGGCGCCGCTTCTTGTCCCGCCAGACCAGCGGCTCGGATCCCCGGCTCAGTTGCGGTTTAAATGTGGTCATATGCCAAACCTCCTTGTGAGTCACACCACGTTGAGGTTGGACAATACCGGCGTTTGCGTCTTCTGTCTAGACAAAAGACGATGATTTGTAAAGAACGCTGATTAGGGCACCGGGCTATGCGGATCGGCCTCGAGAGAGTCGCTGGGCTCGGTCTCCACTTCCTCACGGCGGCCCTGCACGGAGTGCCGGTAGCCGTAGCCGGCGTAGATCGCCGTGCCGACCACCAGCCACACCCCGAACCGAACCCAGGTGAGCGCCGTGAGGTTGAGCATCAGCCACATACACGCGGCGATCGAGGCGATCGGAAGCACCGGCACCCACGGCGCCTTGAAACCGCGCTCCAGGTCCGGCCGGGTCCGGCGCAGCACCATCACGCCGGCCGAGACCAGGACGAACGCGAACAGGGTTCCAACGTTCACCATCTCCTCGAGCTTGGTGATGGGAAACACCGACGCCGTCACGGCGACCACCACGGCGACCAGCACGGTGATCCGCACCGGGGTGCCGTGCGAGCCGGTCTTGGCCAGCGACCGTGGCAGCAGCCCGTCGCGCGCCATCGCGAACAGGACCCGGCACTGGCCGAGCATCAACACCATCACCACGGTGGTCAGTCCCGCCAGCGCGCCGATGGAGATGATCTTGCTGGCCCAATGGATGCCGTTCGCGGTGAAGGCGGTGGCCAGGTTCGCCTGCCCGCGGCCCGGGACCGTCTTGAGTTGGGTGTAGGAGACCATGCCGGACAGCACGATGGCTACGGCGACGTAGAGCAGGGTGACGATGCCCAGCGACGCCAGGATTCCCCGCGGCACATCGCGCTGCGGATTCTTGGTCTCCTCGGCCATGGTGGCGACGATGTCGAACCCGATGAACGCGAAGAACACGATCGACGCCCCCGCCAGCAGCCCGTACCAGCCGTAGTGGCTGCTGTGTGCGCCGGTCAGCAACGACAGGACGGACTGGTCGATGCCCTTGGCCTCGCTGCCGGCCTCCACCTTCGGGATGAACGGCGAGTAGTTGGCGCGCTTGATGTAGAAGGCGCCGACCACCACGACGAAGATCACCACCGACACCTTGATCGCGGTGATCACCGCGGAGAACCTCGATGACAACTTGGTGCCCAACGCGATCAGGGTCGCCACCCCCGCGACGATCACCAACGCCCCCCAGTCCACCTGCGCCGAGCCAAATTTCGCCGTGCCGCCGGCGAACCCGAACACCGTGCCCAGATAGCTCGACCAGCCCTTGGCCACCACGGCGGCGCCGATCGCCAATTCCAGCACCAGATTCCAGCCGATGATCCAGGCCAGGAACTCCCCGAAGGTGGCATAAGAGAAGGTGTAGGCGCTACCGGCCACCGGCAGCATCGAGGCGAATTCCGCGTAGCACAGCGCGGCCAGCGCGCAGGTACCGGCCGCGATTACGAACGACACCCAGATGGCCGGACCGGTGATGTCGCCGGTCGTCGACGCGGTGACCGTGAAAATGCCGGCACCGATCACCACCGCGACGCCGAACACGACCAGGTCCCGCCAGGTCAGCTCCTTGCGCAGCTTGGTGTCCGGCTCGTCGGTATCGGCGATTGATTGCTCGATCGACTTGGTCCGCCATCGATTGGCCATGCATTCGCCCTTTCCCGGCACTGGGAGCCATTGGTCCGTCACAGTACTGGGTACTCTGCGCAAATGCCGGATAGCAGAGCAACGGCCAGGGATCATGCCGTGGTCATCGGGGGGAGCATCGCCGGTCTTTGTGCCGCTCGGGTGCTTTCGGAGTCGTATTCGCAGGTGACCGTGTACGAGCGCGACGAGTTGCCGGCTGAACCGGCGAATCGGGCGACGGTGCCCCAGGACCGGCACCTGCACATGCTGATGGCGCGCGGGGCGATGGAATTCGAGGACCTTTTTCCGGGCCTGCTGGACGACATGGTGAGCGCCGGCGTGCCCAAATTGGAGAACCGGCCCGACTGCATCCACCTGGGGGCCGCGGGTCACGTGCTGGGTACCGGGCATACCCTGCGCGACGAGTTCACCGCTTACGTGCCCAGCCGCCCGCATCTGGAATGGCAGTTGCGCAAACGGGTCCGCGACCTCGACAACGTGACCGTGGCGCGGCGCTCGGTGGCCGAGCCGCGGTTCGATCGCGCGCGACAACGGGTGACAGGCGTGCTGCTGGATCCGGCCGAGGAGGGCAGCAACGATCAGGAGTTCGTGACCGCGGACCTGGTCGTCGACGCGGCGGGCCGGGGCACCCGGCTGCCGGTGTGGTTGACGCAGTGGGGATTTGCGCGCCCGGTCGAACAGACCATGGACATCGGCATCAACTACGCCACCCAGTTCTTCCGCATCCCGGAAGGCTTGATCGCGGAACGTGTGGTGGTTGCCGGCGCCTCGCACGATGAGTCCCTCGGGTTGGGCATGCTGTGCTACGAGGACGGCTCCTGGGTCCTCACCACCTTCGGTGTGGCCCACGCGAAACCGCCGCGGACCTTTCCCGAGATGCTCGGGCTGGCGCAGCGGCTGCTTCCCGCTCACTTCAATGCGGCGCTGACGCGGGCCGAGCCGCTGGGCGATCCGGCGTTTCACGCCTTCCCGGCCAGCAAGTGGCGCCGCTACGACAAACTGCAGCGCCTGCCGGCCGGCATCATCGCCTTCGGTGACGCGGTGGCCAGCTTCAATCCCACTTTCGGGCAGGGCATGACGATGACCTCGCTGCAGGCCGGCCATCTGCGCCGCGCGCTGCAACTGCCCGACGATCAGGTCGCCGCGGCGCTGAACCGGGCCACGGCCAAGAGCACGTTCCCGGTGTGGACGATGAACGCCATCGGCGACGTCGCCTTCCACCACGCCACCACCAAGGAGTCGCTCCCCTGGTGGTGGCGTCCCACCGGTGCGCTGTTCGACCAATTCCTGGGCGCCGCCGAGACCGACCCCGTTCTGGCGGAATGGTTCTTGCGGCGCTTCTCCCTGCTGGACAGCCTCTACATGGTTCCGCCGCCGCGGATAGTGGGCCGCACCATGGCGCACAATCTGCGGCTGTGGCTGGGCGAACGGCGACAGGCCGTTAAAGAGCGGCGGGCCCTCACAGCCCAACCGTCGCCCTGAACAGCTTGGTGGGTTCGTGCGCCACCAGCCGGATCGGGGCGTCGTCGGCCGCCACCCAGGCAGCCATCCCCCGCTTCAACGTCAGCGAGCCGGATTTACCGTGCACCGTCGTGGAGCCCTGGCTGCACAACAGGATCTGCGGGCCGTCGTGGCTGCACGTCGCGTCCACCTCGTGGCCGACGTACTCGTCGTCGAGCTCCAGCAGCGCGACCGCGAACTCGTCGGTCGGCGTCTCATAGATCAGTCCGAAGCCCTCACGGCGGATCCGCGGCCGCAGCTGCTCCTCGGTGGTGGGCGCGAAGTCCAGCACGCGAAGCAGCTCGGGCACGTCGACGTGCTTGGGGGTCAGGCCGCCGCGTAGCACGTTGTCCGAGTTGGCCATCACCTCCACCGCGAAACCGCGCAGATAGGTGTGCAGATTGCCGGCGGAGACGAAGATGGCCTCGCCCGGGGCCAGGCTGACGCGGTTGAGCAGCAGCGCCGCCAGCACACCGGCGTCACCGGGATAGCGTTCGCCGAGCTCCAGTACCGTCTTGGCCTCGGCCGCGAATTCCGTTGCGCCCGAGCTGAGGTACGCGATGGCGCCGTCCAGCACGGCGGTGACCAGCACGTCGATGTCGGGCTGCGGCGCGGTGATCCAGGTGGTGAACAGCGCGCGCAGACCGTCGGCGTCGGACTGGTCGTTCAGCAGGTCGATGAACGGATCGAGGTCGGACACCGCCAGGGCCCGCAACAGCTCGACGGTGCGCGCGGCCTGCCGGAATCCGGCCAGCGCCTCGAACGGGTGCAGCGCCACCAGCAACTCGGGCTTGTGGGATGTGTCGCGGTAATTGCGCACCGGCGAGGTCAGCGGAATGCCGACCCGCTCCTCGCGCAGGTAGCCCTCGGCCGCCTGCGCGGCGCTCGGGTGCGCCTGCAGGGACAGCGGCTCGTCCGCGGCCAGCACCTTGACCAGGAACGGCAGCACGTCGCCGAAGCGCGCCCGCGACATCGGGCCGAGCTGGCCCTCCGGGTCGTCGACCAGCGCCTCGAGCAATGTGATTTCGCCGTTGTCCGTTGCCAGCCACGCCGGATCGCCCGGGTGCGCCCCAAACCAGAGCTCGGCCTCCGGATGCGCCGCCGGCACCGGACGCTCGGTGAATTCGGCGATAGCGGTACGCGAACCCCAGGCGTAGGTTCTCAAGGCCCCGCGAAGCAGTTCCACTGTTGTATCTATCCCCGCACCAGTCGCATATAAACCGCGGCCATTTCCAGCCGGACGGCCAATACTGCCAGTTGCTGCTCGGGGCTACCGGGGCCCCCCAGCGCCGGCGAAACGCCGTAGCCGGCCGAGCCGCCGGGCCCGTCGGGAACATCCTCGGAAGCGAGCAGGTACACGTTGTCCAGTCCGGCAGTCCGGGCGGCCACGCCCGCCTGCTCGGAGGCCAGGACGACGGTCAGCACCCGCAACCGCGGGGGCGGCGGTCCGTCGATCTCGTCGTCGTGAAACAGCGCGGCGTCGGGATCCTCGAAGCCGCCCGACGCCGCGGCGCGAAGGGCGGCCAGCGCGTCCGCCAGCCCGGTAGCCGGAGTCACCTGGTTCGCGACCCGCAGCAGCACCGAGCTGCCGTGCCGGGCCAGCGCGAGCGTCGCGGCACCGTCGCCGGCCAGCGCCACCTGACGCTCGGCGATCCGCGCGGCCAGCAGCTTGGCTGGGTTGGTGAACAGCTCGCGGGCGGCGCTGTTGCGCAGCGCCTCGGCGTCCAGCTCGTCGGCGAGCACCGCCAGGTCCGTTTTGGGTCGGGGGTCCACGGCGTGCAGCAGGGCGAGCCCGGCGGCCAGGTACCGGCACAGGCCGAACTCGTCGGGCACCCACAGCCGGGGCGCCAGCACCGCCGCACGCCCGGCGGTGGCGTCCCGCAACGGGCCCTCATAGGGCGCCGCCACCACCACCCGCGCGCCCCGGCGCAACCCGGTGGTGGCGGCGGCGACCAGCGCGGGATCACCCGGGTCGCCGCCCGCGACGACCAGCACATCGAGCGGACCCACCCAAGGCGGTGCCTCGTCGGCGAGAGTGAAGGGCTGGGAAGCGGTTCCACCCATGGTCGCGGCCAGCATCGTCCCGGCGGTCTCCGCGGTGCCGCGCCCCGCGACCCAGATGACGCTGCGCGGACGGTCTTCGGCGCGCAACGGGTCCAGCGCACCCTCGTCGACCGCGGCGGCGACCGCACGCACCTGGGCACCGGCCGACGACGCGGCGCGTAGCAGGCCGTCGCGGTCGGCGGCCAACAGGCCGTCGGTGTCCTCGAGATCGATCACCCGGGTGGCGTTCACGGCGCGGCCTTCGCACCCGCCCCGGTAGCCGAGGCCGCGGTGATTTCGGAACTGATCTGGGCGACCACCGCGGCCACGTCCTCGACCGTGCGCGCCTCCACGTTCAGCCGCAGCAACGGCTCGGTATTGGAGCTGCGCAGGTTGAACCAGCTGCCGTCGCCCAGGTCGGCCGTCACCCCGTCCACGTGATCGAGGGAGTGAATCCGCGTGCCGAACGACTTCAGCACCGCTTCCGTGCATTGCCCGGCGTCGGCGACGGTGAAGTTGATTTCGCCGGACGATTCGTAGCGCTGGTAATCCGCGGTCACCTCCGACAGCGGGCGGTCCTGCTCGCCGAGGGCGGCCAGCACGTACAGCGCCGCCAGCATCCCGGAGTCGGCGCCCCAGAAGTCGCGGAAGTAGTAGTGCGCCGAGTGCTCGCCACCGAAAATCGCTCCGGTGTCGGCCATCAAGGCCTTGACGTAGGAGTGGCCGACGCGCGAACGCACC
>NZ_DASUHS010000070.1:0-2297 GCF_036273375.1 Mycobacterium sp.
GTCGATCGTCAGGGGACTTAATCCCGCATCGGTGGCCGCACCGAGACCGTATGCCGCGGAACGTAAGTCGCCGTCTCCGATGATGGTGCCATCGGAACCGAACAATTCAAGGCGGTAATGATCGGCGTGGGCGCCCATCACCGAGAGGCTCAGAATGACGGTCACCCCGGACTCCATGCGCATCAGCAGAGCCGCGGTGTCGTCGGCGGTGACGTGCAGGGTCCCGCCGTCGGGCAGTTCACGAACGGGATCGCTGGTGCGCACCTCGGCGCACACCGACACCGGGCTGCCGAGCAGGCTGCACAGGAAGTCGAGATCGTGCACCAGCATGCCGGCCAGGTAGCCGCCGCCCTGCTCGCGGTCGTACATCCAATGGGCCTGCAGCGGATGGCTCGGATGCCAATACGACGCGCTGCGGCTGACCCGGGCGAGGTACTGCGAACCGAGAAAGCCCGAGCGCACCTTGTCGGCGACCGCCAACCAGTCCGGGTTCCACCGGTTCTCGAAACAACAAGCGGTGGGCAGTTTGGAATCTGTGGCGGCGCGTACCATGTGGCGGGCCGCAGCGAGGTCACCTGCCAGTGGCTTCTCGCACAGCACGGGCTTACCTGCCGCCAGGGCGGCGATCGTCATGTCGTGGTGTAACACCGTGGGAGTTGCGACCGAGATGACGTCGAGGTCGTCGCGGGTGACGAACGACTCCCAATCGGTGGAGGTCTGTTCGATGCCCAGCTTGCCGGCCACCCGTTCCAGCCGCTCGGGTGTGCGCGCGCAGAGCGCGACAGGCTCGAAGCCCTTCGCCGCCCGGAAACCGGGCACCTGCACATGCGCACCCCAGCCCACGCCGATGATGCCGACCCGTAACGTCATGCGCTCTCCCTCGTCCGCTGGTTGCAGTGACACTAATGTTAGATAACTCCAGCCCGCGGTCAAGAATTATTGAGTCATTGCCGCAGTGGTCCAGTACCCCGGCATTGCCTATAAGTGACATGAGTGCCAGAATCGGGTGCTGTGAGCGCGATCGACACCGACGAGCAGCAGTTTGCACCGCTGATCGATCTGCGGTGGTGGCAAGAGCGTCCCGCTGACCGGAGCGAGCTCTACCGGCGCCTTCGCGAGGCCGGTGGCCCGGTGTTCGTGCGCACCAACCGACCCGACTCACCGCGGCCCCGTGGATTCTGGGCGGTCGGCGCCCACCGTGACGTCGTCGACATCAGCCGTCGCCCCGGCGACTTCAGTTCCGGGCAGGGCACACAGATCTTCGACCAGACCGCCGAGATGCGCGAATATCGCGGCTCCATCATCGACATGGACGATCCCGAGCACATGCGGCTGCGCAAGATCGTGTCGCGGGGGTTTACCCCCCGCATGCTGTCCGAGCTACGTGGCCTGGCCGAAGAGACCACCGCCGAGATCCTCGAGGAGATGCCGCGTTCGGGTGAGTGCGACTTCGTCTCTTCGTTCGCCACGCTGCTGCCGCTGCGCATCATCGACACCATGCTGGGTGTTCCACGCGAACACGAACAGTTCATCCTGCGGGCGACCAACATCGTGCTGGGCGCCTCGGATCCCGAGTACGTACCCGACCAGACCGTCACAGGCATCGGAGCCGCGGTCACCGAGATCAGCGAGCAGCTCATCGAGCTGCTCAAGCGAATCGCCGAGGACCGCATCGCCCAGCCGCGTGACGACGTGATCAGCAAGCTGGTTACGTCCGACGAGGAGAACTTGACCCCTCAGGAGCTGGCGAAGTTCTTCATCCTGCTGATCGGCGCGGGCAACGAGACCACTCGCAATGCGCTGAGCCACGGGCTGCTCATCCTCAGCGCCCACCCCGACCAGCGCGACCGCCTGCTGGCGAGCTACGACGAGATGGCGCCCGCCGCGGTCGAGGAAATCCTGAGGTACGCAAGCCCGGTGATCCATTTTCGCCGCACGGTGACCCGTGACGGCGTGACGTTGACCGGCCCGCAGGGCGAGGTCACTCATACCTTCAACGCCGGCGACAAAGTGGTGGTCTGGTATCCCGCCGCCAACCGCGACCCCTCGGTCTTTGACCGGCCGGAGCGCTTCGACATCACGCGAAAACCCAACAACCACATCGCCTTCGGCGGCCCGGGACCGCACTATTGCCTGGGCGCCCACCTGGCCCGCCTCGAGTTGAACGTGGCGTTTCGCATGCTCTACGCGCGCTACCCTGACATCAGCGCGGCCGGCGAACCGGTCATGCTGAGGTCGAACTTCGTCAACGGCATCAAACACCTTAAGGCCTCTTACACACCATGAACACGCAAGCA
>NZ_DASUHS010000071.1:0-10486 GCF_036273375.1 Mycobacterium sp.
GGACCACGGTTCCCATTGCGGCGCATCGCAATTCCGTTACGGGAATACTCGACCAGCATTTCAGCCGCCACGTTCAGCGCGGCCTCCACCATGGTCGATTCCACCTGCATTCCGCTGCCCTGGCGGTCGCGGATCACCAGCGCCGCGACGGCGGCGAAGGCGGCGTGCAGGCCGGCGATCGGGTCGCACACTCCGCGCGGGATCACCGGGGGGCCGTCGGCATGTCCGGTCGTCCACGCCATGCCGGTCGCCTGTTCCATCGTCTGCGCGAAGCCGACCCGATCGCGCCACGGGCCGTCGAGGCCGAACGCGGGCATCCGGACCATGATCGCCCGCGGGTTGGCCGCGCGCACCGCATCCCATTCCAGACCGAAGTTCGCCATTACCCGGGGGGAGAAGTTCTCGACGACGAGATCGCTCGCGGCGATGAGCTCGAGCGCGACCTTTCGTCCGGCGTCGGTGCCGAGTTCGATGCTGACACCCCGCTTGTTGTTATTGCTGCACAAGAACACCGGGCCCCATTCCCACCATTGATCCCAGTCGGGCGGGCGGCCGGCGGAGAACCTCATGCCGTCGGGCCGGCGCACTCCCTCGATCTTGATGACGTCGGCGCCCAGCGCGCCCAAAAGTTGGGTGGCGACCGGGCCGGCCCAGAAGGCGGTGAAGTCGGTGACCCGGACGTCGGACAACGGCAGTGCATCGGCGTGGTTGCCGCGCGGCGATTCGGGGCGCGCGGGCCATCGCACGCGCCCGCTATCGGCACCGAGTTGCGGCGGTTCCGCGGGCGCCCCGGTCATCATCGCGTCGCTGCGATACGGCACCCGCGGCGCCAGCACCCCGGCCGGTGATTCAACGAACACGCCGCGTTGTACGAAGTGGTCGATCTTGGGAAGCATCTCGGGAGTGGCGATGGGGGCGACCGGAATTCGGAATGCCACCGCGAGATCGACGATCTCCTGGGTGGTTCGGCACGCGGTCCATTCGGTGACCATGCCCAGGAATTCGTCGCGGCGCTCGACCCGCCCGGCAAACGATGCCAGTTCGGCGTCGTCAACGAGATCGGCGCGGCCGATCATCACCAAAAAGTCCTGGAACTGCTGCGCGGTAATGGTGCAGAAGCCGACCATGCCGTCGGCCGTCGGAACGATCGACGGCAGCTCCAAACTGCGTTCGTGCAGCAGCGAATCGGCGCCCAACACGCTGGCCGACATTGCTGACAGGCCGCCCATAGCGATCGCCATGGCCTCGTATGTCGAGACGTCGATGACCTCGCCGCGGCCGCTTCCGACGGCACGCCGGGTTGTCGCCGCAGCCACCGCCGCCGCGAACGTGCCCGCCAGCCACTCGCCGAGCCGCCCACCTGCCTGGACCGGTTCGTCGTCGGGCCAACCGCGACCGGCGATCGATCCGCACAACGCCTGGAGGATGAATTCGTTAGCGGCGACCTGGTTCTCGACATAGGGGCCGGTTGTGCCGAAGGGCGTGACGGCCACCACCACCGCCGACGCGGCGGTGTGTGCGGTGATGGCGTCGAGCGTCCATCCGTCGCTGAGGTCGGTGACTATGAGGTCGGCGCCGGCCAGCAGCGACGTGATCTCGGTCTGACCGTGATTCACGATGGACTTCTTGCCCGCGGCGAGATAGCCGAACAACGCCCCGGGCGGTCCGCCGGCCGACCAGCCGCGCAACGCATCTCCTTGTGAGGACTCGACTTTCACCACGTCGGCGCCGGCGTCGGCGAACATCTTGCCGCAGTATGATGCCGCCAGGCCGTTGCACAACTCCAGCACGCGCCAGTCCGCGAACGGCGCCTCGGCTCCCACGCTCAGTTGCCCAGGGTGGCGGCGCGGCGCCGGGCGGATCGCCCGGAAATATCGGGGGCCTCGACCGTCACCGGCGCCTGCGCCGAGGCCTGCGCCTGCAGGGCGAACTGCGTCATCCGTGTCCACGCGTCACGGTCACGCTGGCTGGCCTGGCGGCCGACATGGGTGACCACATCGACGTCCGTCGCCTGCGCGCGCAGGTAGCCGGCGCGTGCATGCTCCTTCGGGATGTACCGGAATGGGTCGAACGAGTATGCCGCCATGGCATTTTGGTGCGTGATCTTGTCGATGACCGGGTCGTCGAGGTGGCCCATGGTGGCGACGATGTCCTCCGGCGCGAAGGGCCAGTTGCTGTCGGAGTGCGGGAAGTCCGACTCCCAGCACAGCATGTCCTCGTTGAACCAATTCATGTTTTGCACACCGACTTTGTCGCTGATGAAGCAGGTGTAGAAGTGTCGTTTGAACACATCGGTGGGCCCGCTGTAGCCGGGCGGGAAGGACGCCAGCGTCCAGCCCGAGTGCCGGTTGTAGACGTGCTCGGCCCGCCAGAGGAAGTACGGGATCCAGCCGACGTCACCCTCGGTCAGCGAGAACTTCAGTTGCGGAAAGTCGGCCCAGAACTGCGCCCAGATGAGCTCGGTGAAGGTGAACATGCTCATCATCGACGAGGCCGTCATCTGCACGCTGGGCGGGGCGTCCGTCGACACCTGCGGAGACCGCGACGCGGAGCCCACATGGGTGCACAACACCGTGTTGTTTTCGCAGACGGCCTCGAACAACGGGTACCAGTACCGGGTGTGAATGCTGGGCATCTCCAACGCCTCTGGGTTTTCGGAGAACGTGACCGCGTGACAACCCTTGTCCGCGAGGCGTTTGACCTCCTTAGCGGCCTCGGCCACGTCGAACAGCGGCAGGATGCCGCACGGGATGAACCGGCCCGGGTAGGCCCCACACCATTCGTCGACGTGCCAGTCGTTGTAGGCCTTGATCATCACCAGGTTCGTCTCGCGGTCGGGACCCTGGTTGAGCACCTGACCGGAGAACCCGGTGAAGTTCGGGAAGTTCAATCCCGCCAGCTGGCCGCCGGCGTTCATGTCCCGCACCCGCTCGTCCACGTTGAAGCAGCCAGGCCGCATCTCGTCGTAGCGTGAGGCGTCGATGTTGTACATCTCGCGCGGTTTTCCCGCGACGGCGTTCAGGCCCATGTTGCGTCCGCGGATCTCGCCGTAGTACCACTGCTGGATGCCGTCGGGCTCGAGGACCACCCGGGGGGCGCGGTCCTTGTAGGTGGCGGGAACGTGCGCGTCGAACATGTCGGCCGGCTCGGCGATGTGATCGTCCACGCTGACCAGAATCAGATCGTCCTTATTCATGCCGCTCCTCGGGTCGACTTATAGCGACTAGTAGATAATGGTGTGCATCACAGTGTCAACCAGGGTCGCCGTGCGCTGACGAGGGCGTGTGCGCGCTAATCTGCTGGACCACAACAGCGCAGCCGCGCGCAGCCAAGTCGCACGGCAGGCAGCAGACATTCTCCAGCTAACTTGGCGATATGGACTATTAGTCAACACGAGTGCGCCGGCTGCGAACTCCCGGCGCGATATGGCGCGATGCCAACGAGCATCGCGTGCCACCATGGGGCATGACCGGGCCCGGAAGGTAACGGAAGTTGAGCACCAACAAGGCGGCGCGTCCGACCACCGCCGACGTGGCCCGATTGGCCAGCGTGTCGACCGCCACGGTCAGCTATGTACTGAACAACGCGCAGGGCCGCCGCATCTCGCCGGAAACCCGCGATGCGGTGTACCGCGCGGCCAAGCTCCTGGGTTACCGGCCCAACCTCGCCGCCCGTAACCTCGCGCGCGGCAAAAGCGGTGTGGTGCTCTACGTGGTGCCCCATGTGGCCGTGGGCGAGATGCCGATGCAGGCCGGCAGCCGGATGACCACCGCGCTGGCCCGTCAGGGTTTTCTACAGGTGCAGATTTTCGAAACCGACGACGACCAGCACGTGGTGGACGCGATCGAGAATCTCGACCCGGTCGCGATCACCAGCCTGTTCCCCTTGAGCGCCGCCGCCCGCCAAGCGGTGACCGCGGCGGACATCCCCCATATCGAGATCGGGACGCTGCCCGCGCTCAAAGACCCGCATCTGTCTGTGGGCGAGATGCGGGTGGATCACCTGGTCGAGCGCGGCCATCGCCGGATCGCGTTCGCCTACACCGGGATTGCCCGATGGCGCCCGCTGGGTGACTACTGGTTCGAGGGTGTTTCGCGAGCGGCGCAGTTGCGCGACCTCCCCGCGGTGCGGGTCGACGAGGTCACCCTGGACAACGCCGCCGACGTGGTTACCGGCTGGGTGGGCGACGGGGTGACCGCCGTGTGCGCGCAGAGCGACGAGATCGCCTGCCTCGTCCTCTACGGCATTCACCAAGCACGGCTGCGCTGTCCCGGCGACCTCGCGGTGATGGGCGTCGACGCCAGCCCGATGGGCGTGGTGAGTACGCCGCCGTTGACCACCGTGCAATTCGATCCCTGCGCGGTTGCCGACGCTGCGCTTGCCGCAGTGTTCGAGCGGCTGGGGCACCCCGCGCCGGAGTCTTCCGAACTGACCGACATCGCCCACCTGGTGGTGCGGTCGTCGACCTAGATCAGTCGGCGGGCTCGTAACGCAGCAGCGTGACCTCGTGCTCCGGGTAGTCGCAGAACACCGGCTTAACCCGCATCCCGACCCTGAGGCGGGCCGGATCGACGTTGACCATTTCGGTGGAAAACCGTGGGCCCTCGTCCCATTCGACGATGGCGAGCAGCTGGGGCACGGCGTCGGCGAAGTGTGGGCTGACCGGCCGGTGGGCCACCGTGTAGGAGTACAGGGTGCCCATCCCGGAGATCTCGCGCCATTCCAGGTCGTCGGCCAGGGTGCGCGGCGCGCGCACCCGCGGGTAGAACACGTAGGCCTGTAGCGACGGCGAGTATTGGATGACGATGCGATGCTCACCCAGCGCATCCCAAAACGGCGCGCTGGTGGGCGTTTTCACGGGCATCGGTCGTTCGAAATTCATCGCCTCAGTCCCCTTGCAGAATCAGGGTGGTCTGCTCGGACAGGATGCCGCCGTTGCCGGACACGAAGGCCCGGTTGCAATCGGCGACCTGCGCGGCACCGGCGCGTCCCATGATCTGGCGAGTGGCGTCGCACACGTGGTGCATTCCGCCGGCCAAACCCGCTTGGCCGAAGCCCAATTGTCCGCCGGCCGTATTGAGGGGGAAATCGCCGCGGAAGGTCATGTCGTGGTTGGCGACGAATTCCATGCCCTTGCCCTTCTCGCAGAAGCCTGCGTCTTCCAGCGAGAGCAGGACGGTGATGGTGTAGCAGTCATAGATGGAGACCATGTCCATCTGCTCACGGCTCAGATCGGTCATGGCGAACGCGGTGTCCGCCGCGGCGGCGATCGGGGTGTTGAGCAGGTCCTCGGCATACGTCGGAGTCTTGAACGGGACGTGTTCGCCGAATCCCTTGATCCACACCGGACGATTGCGCGACCGCCTGGCGACATCCGCGCTCGCGACGACGACGGCGGCGCCGCCGACGCAGGGCATGACGATCTCGAGCATGTGCAGCGGGTCGGCGATGACCGGGCTGGCCAGCACGTCGTCGACGCTCAGCGACGTGTCCTTCCAGATCGCGCCGTCGGTGTGGTTGGCATTGACCCGCTGGTCGACGACGATCTTGGCCATCGCTCGCTCGTCGTAGCCATAGACCGCGGCGTAGCGTTGGGCCACCTGACCGTATGGTCCGTTCTGGCCGAGGTTGCCGTAGGGGATTTCGAATTCAGCTTGGGGAGAGCCGTATTGGTTGCTCGACGAGCCGAAGAACATCGCATCAATTATGGGACGGGGCTTCTTCTTGGACGAGGGAGTGATGTAGCGAGCGGGCAGCGCGCACAGGACGGCGTCGCAGATCCCCAACTCGATGGCCGCGGCGGCGCGCCACACCATGGCGGCGGCGCTGGCGCCGCCCAGATCGACATGCTCGGCGAATCGCGCGCCGACGCCCAGGTATTCGGCGATCGTGGAGGGGACGAAGATCTCCGACTCGGCCAGGTGTGACGCGACGATCCCGTTGACGACCTCTCCGGGCAGACCCGCATCCTCGAGCGCGGCGGCGCTCAGCTCCGCCCATTGTTCGAGGACGAACGGCGCGGGCGAGGCTTTGTTGAGCCGCTCGGGCGGAAGCTCGACGTATCCGACGATCGCGGCTTCTCCACGTAATCCCATGCTGTCCCTTACTTTCGGGGTAGACCGAGAATCATCTGCGCGATGATGTTCAGCTGGATCTCCCTCGTTCCACCGCCGATCAGCTCGGCCGGCAGATGCAAATAGGGTTCCACGACCGCAGCGTCGGGGTCGTCGACCATCGCGACCTGCCCGGTTAACTGCAGCGTGGCCTGGAAGGTGCGGCGCAGCAACACATTCATGGCGACCTTGGCGATGCTGGACGCCGGGCCGGACGCCTGGCCGTCGAGCAGCCGAATGGTCTCCCGCACCCCGAGCGCCCTGATCGCGTTGGTATAGGCGTCGAGCTCGCCGAGCTCACGCAACGCGTCGTCACGGTCGGGTCCGGGTTGAGCGGCGAGCCGGCGCAGGGCGACGGCCCGGTCGAACTTGACGTATCCGCCGATGGCCGAACGCTCTTCGGCCATCGTGGCGATCGCAAGGCTCCAACCGTCGGTCGGCCCGCCCAATAACATCTCGTCGGGAATAAAGACGTCGTTGAGGAACACCTCGTTGAAGTGTGCCTGCCCGGTCGCCGTTTTGATCGGCTGGATCTCCACGCCGGAGGATCGCATATCGAGGATGAAATAGCCGATGCCGCGGTGCTTGCTGGCTTCGGGGTCGGTGCGCGCGAGAAGCGCACCCAGGTCGGCGTACTGCGCCAACGACGTCCAGATCTTATGGCCGTTGATCCGCCAGCCGCCATCGACCTTGGTCGCCCGGGTGGCCAGCGACGCGAGGTCGGAGCCTGCTCCCGGCTCACTGAACAGCTGGCACCACAGGATGTCGCCGCGTTGCGTCGCCGGGATCAGCTTCTCCTGCAAGTCTTTTGGCGCGGCGGCCAACACGGAGGGCAGGATCCATTCGGCGATGTTCAGCGATGGCCGCACCAGACCGGGTCGCTTAGCGAACTCCTCGTCGATGATGAGCTGTTTCAACGGATCCGCGTCGACGCCCCACGGCGCCGGCCAGTGCGGCGCCATGAGACCGGCGTCGGCGATCAACGTGCGTTGCGGCCCGGTGGCCAGGTGCTCGTAATCACCGTGCGGCGCGGGTTTGTCGTTGCGCAACTGTGCGGCCGCATCCAGCGTCTCGGCCACCCAGGAACGGAATTCGGATTCCGCGTCGCCGAGATTCACCGACATGTCGCGCGTCTGGGTGCATGTAAGCTCCCCCAGCCGGCGCGCCCAGCGGTTCGCCGGACCTATCGATCCCGCCAGACTGATGGCCCGCCGCCAGTACAGGTGCACGTCGTGTTCCCAGGTAAACCCGATGGCGCCGAGCATCGTCAGGGCATCGAGCACCAGGTCCGGGATCGGTGAGATCGCGATCACGGCCGCGCCGGCGGCGGCGATTCGGTGCTGGTCGAGTGGTTCGTCCACGGCGCGTACCGCGTCCCAGGCGGCCGCGGTGGCCAGTTCACTGTTGACCAAAAGCATTGCCGCGTTGTGCTGCAGCGCCTGGAACGTGCCGATCACCTTGCCGAATTGCTCACGGATGCGTAGATGCGCGGTGACGGCCTGCACGCACCACTGGACGATGCCGGCGGTCATGCTGGCGACGAGTCCGAGGACCACACAGCGGGCGCGCGCCGGGTCGATGCCGCTGAGCACGTCGGCGCCGGCCACCCGGTAGTCGCCCAGGCGCAGGATTCCGGCGTCGGCGACGAGGTCGGTGCCGGGGATGGCTTCGACCGTGGCCGTGGGCTTTTCGGGATCGACGAGCGCCCAGACGATTTCGGCATCCTGGGTCCGCGTGCCGACCAGGATGACCCGCGCCGCGCACACGCCCGCGGTGACCGCTGACGCACCACTGATCAGCCAGTGCCCGTCCTCGTCGCGCGCCTGCAGGCCGCCGTCGTCGTCGGGTAACACAACCGCCGCAGTGACGCCGGACGCAAGGTCGCGTAGGAGTGACTGCGCTTTGGGCGTCGGATCGGCGAGCAGCGCGACGGCTCCGGCGGCCACCGTCGGCAGCAGCGGTCCGGGCAACAACGACTTGCCCGCCGCTTCCAGAACGCATGCGGCATCGATCGGCCGCCCACCCTGGCCGCCGAGGTCTTCGGGCAGATGCACGGCATGAAAACCGTTGGCAACCAGAGCATCCCACCATCCGGGTACGCGCCCGGCAGCGAGGTCGTCGAACCTATCACGCGTCGTGGCAATGGGAGCGTTGCGGGCGGCGAATTGCCCCACGGCATCGCTGAGCTCCTGCTGCTCCGGGCTCAGTCCCAGGGTCACGAGGACGGCCGAGAGATAACTGGCGTTGGCCGCACCGACTGCTATCCTTTCGCTACAAGACGGACCGTCTCGTCTTGTGGAAGACTACCGGCGCGAGTCTGGATATGTAAAGCGCGCCCGATCACCCGGCTTTCGATCTGAGTTCGCAGAAGCGAGGACCACCAGATGCCAACCGATCTGAGCAGAGCGAACGCGCAAGCGGGTTCGCCCAGGAGGCGCAGCGAGAAGTCCCGCGCAGCGATCGTGACCGCCACCCGCGAACTGCTCCTCGAGCGCGGCTTCGACGGGCTGACCATCGAAGCGGTCGCCGCCCGTGCCGGTGTGGGCAAGCAGACCATCTACCGATGGTGGCCCACCCGCCCCGCGCTGGTCGCCGACGTCATGCTGGAAGACGCCGACAAGCTGCTCGCGTCGGTCGGCCACAGCGGCAACCTCAGCACCGACCTGGTCGGCTGGGTGGGCAAGCTGTTCGCAAGCCTGACGACGCCGCGGGGTTCGGCCATGCTGCGGACGCTGACCGTGGCCTGCATGGAACATGAGGACACCGCCGTCAAACTGCGCGCCGGATTCAGTGCGCCGCTGCACGACAGCGTGCGGGCCCGGCTGCTGGCCGACGGCATCAACGAGGCGATCGCCGAATCGGCAGCAGACGCGATCGTCGGCGGGGTGGTGTACCCGATTCTTTCCGGCGCGCAGCCCTATTCGCGCCGGCGGGCCGAGCGGACCACCCGGCTCATCGTGGAAGCCCTCACCGAAGGCTGACGATCGCCGATCAGCCGACCGGCACCAACATCCGAGGCTACTGACCTGTTTCCTCACCCCCACGGCGCTGCGGACCTGATCACTGCGGTCGCGGGTGTCCCGAACAATGAATGCTGGACGACTGAAGCTTCAACTCCGGCGGCCGCCAGCATGTGCCTGGCTGAGGTCCTCTGCAGCACAACGATGCCGAGTGGTATTCGCTTTGAGTGGGTGCTCGCCCTATGAGCCGAGAAATCGGCGCTTCTGCTCGCTGATTTCCCCGTCAGTCACGAGCCCAGAGTCGGCCAGCTTGGCCAGGAGCGATTGTGCCCGTGCTGCGAGTTCGCGCAACTCGGCCGCGATTTCCGTCACCGGCTCGCCTTGCGCTCGCGGCGGCGGCTTCGGGTTTTCGCGGCTAGTTACCCTGATGCGCTGATCCCCGCGGCCCAGGTAAGCGGTGCTACCGACGGCACGTCCGGCCATACCGGCCAGTGCCATCTCACTGAACAGGTTGCCGGAGCTGCCTACAACCATTTCGGGCGCGGCGTCGGCCCCCGTGATTGGCAGGGCGTAGGCGAGAGGGCGGAATGCCGGAGCCGCCGATACCCAACTTGATGGCACTGACAGCGCGCCGACCCTGGTGCCTCGACCCAGGCCGCCGGCCACCGATCCCGTTGTCGCACTTGATGCTTCAGCGAGAGCGTTTGGGCCGCCGAATAGCCATTGTGGGACCATGGCCGCGCCCGGCCCGTAGCCCGTGTACGGGCCCTTGCCCGCAGCAAAATCGCGGTCGGCGTTGATCAGAAAACTTCGGTACGTCGTTCCTACCGATGTGAACGATGCCGTCGCGCTCGTCGTGGACGCGGTGGCACTCGTAGCCGCTATGGGTATGTCGATGGCCGTCAGGGGAATTACGATCGCTGTCAGGGCCGTGAGCAGTGTGGACGACGGATCGGCCAATAAGTCCGACAGAGCCGACAGCGGCGATGCCGTTGCCGCGGGTAACGCGAGCCCCTGCAGCGCTTGGGGGAGCGTGGAGATCACCCGCGGCCCATTCGACATGATGGACTGCGCGGCGGCTTGGTCGGCCGCACCGGCCGGGTTGGTGGTTGTCGGCGGCGGGGCGAATGGCATCAGTGTCGATGCTGCCGCCGACGAGCCGGCGTAACCGTACATCGCGGCAGCATCCTGGCTCCACATCTCGGCGTAGTTGGCTTCGGTCGCCGCGATCGCCGGTGTGTTCTGCCCAAGTAGATTTGTCGCAACCAACGTCATCAACAGGGTGCGGTTGGCCGCGATCACTGGCGGCGGCACCGTCATGACAAACGCTGTCTCATAGGCAGCTGCTGCCGCCCTGGCCTGTGTGGCGGCTAGCTCAGCTTGGGTGGCAGTTGTGCTCATCCACGCGAGGTA
>NZ_DASUHS010000072.1:0-11240 GCF_036273375.1 Mycobacterium sp.
GCGATGTCGGTGGCCAGCGGGCCCAGCGTGTAGAACGGGGCCTCTTCACACCACTCCTCTTCCAGCCGCACGTTCTCGACGATCTTGTGCATCGGGACGTGTCCGGGTCCCTCGATCATCACTTGCACGCCATGGGATTTCGCGATCTTGGTCAGCTCGCCCAGGGTGCGCAGCTCGGCGAACTGCGCCGCGTCGTTGGCGTCGGCGATCGAGCCCGGCCGGAGGCCGTCACCGAGAGAGAAGGTGACGTCGTAACGGGCGAAAATCTCGCAAAGCTCGTCGAAGTTGGTGTACAGGAACGATTCCCGATGATGCGCCAGGCACCAGGCCGCCATGATCGAGCCGCCGCGGGAGACGATGCCGGTGACCCGCTTCGCGGTCAACGGCACGTAACGCAGCAGGACGCCGGCGTGCACGGTCATGTAGTCCACGCCCTGCTCGCACTGCTCGATCACGGTGTCGCGGTAGAGCTCCCAAGTCAGCTCGGTCGGGTCACCCTTGGTCTTTTCCAGGGCCTGGTAGATCGGCACGGTGCCGACCGGCACCGGCGAATTCCGCAGGATCCACTCACGGGTTTCATGGATGTTCTTGCCCGTGGACAGGTCCATGATGGTGTCGGCGCCCCACCGGGTGGCCCACACCATCTTGTCGACCTCCTCGGCGATCGAGGACGTCACCGCCGAGTTGCCGATGTTTGCGTTCACCTTGGTTGCAAATGCCTTGCCGATGATCATCGGCTCGATCTCGGGGTGGTTGTGGTTGGCGGGGATCACCGCACGGCCCCGCGCGACCTCGTCGCGCACCAGCTCGGCGGGCATGCCCTCACGAGCGGCGATGTAGGCCATCTCGGCGGTGATCTCGCCGGCGCGGGCGCGCTGCAGCTGGGTACCGCGATCGCGGACCACGCCGGCCCGCGCCGGCAGCCCGGCCGTCAGGTCGATGGTCGCGTCCGGATCGGTGTAGGGACCCGAGGTGTCGTACAGGTCGAAGTCGTCGCCGGTGGACAAGTGCACGCGGCGCAGCGGCACCCGCAGGGGCACTCCGTCCGGGCCCTCGATTTCGCGGTAGGCCTTGCTGCTGCCCGCGATGGGGCCGGTTGTGACGGCTGGGTCAACGCTGTGCGAGGCGGTGCCCGAGGCAGTTCCGGAAAGGACATCAGTCATTTTTCATCTCCCTACGCCGGCATTACCCGGTCAGGTTCGTACGGTCGACGGCCCCGAGCCGTCCTCTCAGCGCACTCGGCGTGCGCTCCCGCGTCGTGTGGATGGGTCCGCACGCGACGTTACCCCCACGGCGGACCGCACGGCAGGATGACGGCCTTTTCACCCGGGCCGGTGGCCGAGGACATACGCCCAGTGGAAAAATGCAAACGTGCAAGAGCGCAGGCGAGCAGGGGAATCGTCATCCGATGGTGACGGCGTGCGGTTCTCCGAGCCGATCGAGCCGGCCCCCGGGTACCTGAATATCGGCGCGTTTCGCTTCTGGTTCTTGGGTCAACGCTGGGAATGGTCCGACGAGGTGGCCAGGATGCACGGCTATGAAGCGGGGGAAGTCGTGCCGACGACCGAACTGTTGTTGTCGCACAAGCATCCCGACGACCGCGCGCATGTACAGGAGTTGCTCGACTATGCGTTGCAGTCCGAAGAGTCGTTCTCGAGCAGGCACCGGTTCATCGACACCGCGGGCACGGTGCACGACGCGATCGTGGTCGCCGACCGCATGCTGGACGAGTCGGGCGCCGTGCTGGGCACCGAGGGCTACTACATCGACCTCACCAACACGTTCGATGAGACCCGGCAAGAGGTGCTCGACACTGCGCTGCCCGACCTGTTCGAGAGCCGCGCGGCCATCGAGCAGGTCAAGGGCGTGCTCATGTACGTCTACCGGGTCAGCGCCGAGCAAGCGTTTCGGGTGCTGCAGTGGCGCTCGCAGGAGACCAACGTGAAATTGCGTGCGCTGGCCAAGCAGCTGCTCGCCGAAATGGCCACCCTGCCGGCGCCGGCGGCCGCCCTGCAGAGTCAGTTCGATCATTTGCTGCTGACCGCGCACGAGAGGATCCCGCCCGAGGCCGCCGGGTAACTACCGAATCGGTAAACGGGCTGTTCGGGTAGGGGTTACTCTCTGGTTATCTGCGATGCGCGACCGCGCATCACCGCCGCGTCGTCGGGCTTAGCGGCTGCAGATTCCCACGTTGGCTGCGGCGAAAGGCATCAAAGTTGTTGGCGGTCGAACACGAGGCCCACGAAGACGTAGTGATTGTTTGCGTCAAAGGCGATGTCGACTCCAGTACCGTCGGTGAGCTCGCCGCTCACCTGACCACCGCGCTCGGGCTGGCCTCGACGCAGCCGGTGCGCCCGGTGGTCATCGATTTGCAGGCTGTTGATTTCTTCGGAAGCGCGGCGTTGAACGCGGTGCTCGACTGCCATGAAGACGCAAAAGCCGCCGGGATCGCGGTTCGACTGGTCGCCGACCACGACCAAGTGCTTCGACCGATCCAGGTCACCGAACTGGACCGGGTCTTCGACATCCACCCCACGCTGTCCGACGCGCTGGAGCACAAACCGCAATGAACTCGGGGCTGCCCGCCGACCTGGCCGCCGCGGTTTCGTTGGGGGGCGAGATGGGCCGCCGATTCGCCGAATACGACTGGGACGCTCATCCGTTGGGGTTACCGCGAGACTGGCCGGCCGAGTCCCGTGCGGCGGTGGCGACGGCGTTGACGTCGCGGTTCCCCATCATGCTTTTCTTGGATTCGAGGGAACTGTTTCTGATCTACAACGACGCCGCCAAAGCGATCCTCGGTGACAGACACCCGGACTCGCTGGCCGGGCCGGCCCGCAAGGTGTGGTGGGACATCTGGGAACAGGTGGGCCCGATGTTTTTCAGCGTCCTCGCCACCGGCGAAGCGACCTGGTTCGACGATCTGCTCGTGACGTTCATCGTCGATGCTCGGCCGCAGGAGCGCTATTTCACCTTTAGTTACAGCCCGCTGATAGCTACCGACGGCGAGATCTCCGGGATCTTCTGCGCCGTCACCGAGACGACCGAGCGAGTGCTGAGTGAACGACGCCTGCAACTGCTCAATTCCGTGGCGTCCGCGGTAGTGGAGACACGGACCATCGACGACGCGGTCAGCGCGGCCATCGAGGTGTGTACAGCACAGCCCGCCGACCTGTCGTTCATCGCCGTGTACGCCGCCTCCGACGAGACGGGGAAAGTCACGCTGCGCGGCGCGACGCCGTCGGTGCTGGCGCTGGTGCCAAGCGAACTGGCCCAGCTGACCGACTGGGATGCGGCCACGCGATCCCGGGCCGAGGTGCAGGTCATCGACGACATGGCGGTCGCGCTCCCCGGGATCGACGAGGCGCTGGGCGCCGACTGTCCGCAGGAAGCTCTGGTTCTGCCACTGGGGGAAGCCTCGACAGCGGGGGCGCTGGTGGTAGGCGCCAGCCCGCGGCGCCCGCTGGACACGCAGTTCCGCGGTTTCTGCCAGCTGCTGGCCGACCAGTTGACGTCGACATTCGCCTCGATCGTCTCCTACGAGCAGCAACGGCACCGAGCCGACGCGCTGGCCGAACTGGACCGGGCGAAGACCGCGTTCTTGACCAACGTCAGCCACGAGTTCCGCACCCCGCTGACCCTGCTGCTCGGACCGCTGGACGACGCGCTGTCGGACGCGGCGCCGGAAAGCGTTCTCGCGGAGCGGCTTACCACAGCGGGACGCAACGCGCGGCGCTTGCAGCGCCTGGTCGACTCGCTGCTCGACTTCTCCCGCATCGAGGCCGGCCGGGCCAACGCGAAGTTGCTGTGCACCGATGTCGGTGCGTTCACCGCGCAGATCGTGTCGTCCTTTTCCGAGCTGTGTCACCGCGCTGGGCTCGAGCTCGAGCTGGACTGCGCGCCGGCCCTGGCCGACGTCGATCCGAGCATGTGGGAGACCATCGTGCTCAACCTGCTTTCCAACGCGGTCAAATACACGCTGCAGGGCACGATTTCGGTGCAGGTCCGAATCGAGGCCGGGGAATGTGTGATGGCCGTGCGCGACACCGGAGTCGGGATCGGCGGCGAGAATCTGAACCGGCTGTTCGAGCGCTTCTACCGGGCCGACAACGTACGCGGCCGCACTGTCGAAGGCACCGGGATCGGGTTGTCTCTGGTCCGCGGACTGGTCGACTTGCACCGGGGCACGGTGGCGATCGACAGCGAATTGGACCGCGGTACAACCGTGACCATCCGGGTGCCGCGATCGGTCTCGGGCGCGGTCGCCGACCCGTCTCCCACTGGGCCCGATGAGACCAATCCGTATGTCGCCGAGGCCAGCCAGTGGATGATGACGGTCGCCGAACCCGTTACTGCCGCACCCGAGACAACCCGCCAGCTGGTGCTGATCGCCGACGACAACGCCGACATGCGGGCCCACCTGACCCGGGTGTTGTCGACCCACTGGGAGACGGTTCCGGTCGCCGACGGCGAGTCGGCGTTGGCCGCGACCCGAAACCTGCGTCCGGACGCGATCGTCACCGACGTGATGATGCCCGGGCTCGACGGCTTCGGATTCGTCGCCGCCGTTCGCGCGGACCCGGATTTGGCGACGACACCGATCCTGATGCTGTCCGCCCGGGCGGGCGCGGAGGCCGTCAACGAGGGCTACGCCGGTGGCGCCGACGACTACCTGCCCAAGCCGTTCCGGTCGCAGGAGCTGATCGACCGGGTGGCCTCGAGGTTGTCCGCGGTGGGCCGCGTGCGTGACCGGCAGCGTCGCGAGGCGCAGTCGCGCCTGGCCTTGGAAATGGTGCACCTCGACTCGGCGCTGGAGGTCACCAGCTCGCTCGCCGGAATCATGGACGCCCTGCTAGGCTCCTTCGGTTCTCGCGACGCCGGTGCCCTCGCGATCGGACTGATCGACGGCGAGCACCACCTGCGGTTTGAATACGCCGGTGATCTGCCCGCGGAGTTCCGCGACCGCTATCACGTCGTGGCGCTCGATGCCCCGTTGATCGGCGCCGACGTCGCACGCACCGGCGAGTCGATGATCGTCACCGACACGTTCGACCTGCCTCCCCGCTACGAGCACGCGGTCCAGGACAGCGCGGCGATCATCCGCGCCTGCGTGACCCATCCGCTGTGGGATGACTCCGGTCGCATCCTGGGGGTGCTGGCGTTGTTGTGGCCGGTACCGCGGCAATTCGACACGGCAGAACTCGATACCTTCGGCCGCATGGCCGAACTGACGTCGTCGGCCCTGGACCGGGTGCGTCTCATGGCCCGCGAACACGAGATCGCCATCGACTTCCAAGAGCACCTGCTCGATCTGGATCGCGGCTCCACCGCAGCGGTCGTCGCGGCCGTCTACCAGCCGGCGGGGGAGGCCATGCGGGTGGGCGGTGACTGGTATTCGGTCACCCCGCTGGACCACCCGGGCAGGATCGCGGTATCGGTCGGCGACGTGGTGGGACACGGCCTGGCCGCGGCAATCGTGATGAGCAGGTTGCGCGCCGCGGTGGCGGCTTCCGCGCTCACCGCCGGTGAGCCGGACGCGGTGCTGGGTTCGCTGGACCGCTACGGCGCCAGCGTCGACGGTGCGCGCTGCGCGACGGTGGCCTATGCGCTGATCGACACCGCAAGCCAGGGGGGTGGGGCCACCGTCAGCTACAGCTGCGCCGGCCACCCGTATCCGCTGCTGGTGTTGCCCGACGGGCAGGCCGCCTTCCTGGAGTCGGGCCGGCGTGCCCCGGTGTCCGTGACGGGAAAAGGCGCCCACGACGCGACCGACAACCCGACCGGCGACACCGCGACGGCGGAGCTGCCACCGGGCGGCTTGATCCTGCTCTACACCGACGGACTCATCGAACGGCCCGGCGAAACACTCGACGACGGATTCGCCCGTCTGCAGGCGGCGGCGGCGCAGTGCGCCGGCCTGCCAGTGGAATCGGTCTGTGCGGAGCTGCTCGCCCGGATGGCCCCGCCGTCCGGCTACCGCGACGACGTCGTGGTGCTCGCGCTGCGGCCAAGCCACCATGCCGCGGGCAGCTTCGCGACGGTGGTGCCGGCCGCACCGGCTCAGATTCCAATCGCGCGCAAACAGCTGCGCGATTGGTTGAAGACCATCGTCGTCGAGCCGCATCTTGAAACGGACATCTTGTTGGCAACCGGTGAAGCGGTCACCAACGCGATCGAACACGGCAGCCGCAATGAGCCACGCCAGACCGTCTCCGTCGAGGCGTTCCTGCATCAGGACACCGTCGTGATCACGGTCAGCGACACCGGCCAGTGGATCGGCGATTCGTCGGCCAGCTTGCGCAGCCGTCGCCGCGGACGTGGGCTCACGCTGATGAGCGGATTGGCCGACGACGTCGAAACGCTCCGCACCCCGGCCGGCACCCGGGTGACCCTGCGGTTCGACCACGCGATCGCCGGGAAGCTCAGCGGCGAGCTGAACGGCTAGGCCTCCTCCATCGCCTCGCCGAGCTCCTCCAAGAGCTTGTTGTGGTGGTTGCTTGCCAGGAAGTGTCCGGCGGCGATGACCAGGGCCACCGGCCAGTCGATGAGTTCGAGGGCCGCCAGGGCGGCCAGCCCGCCGAAGTAGGCCATCTGCTCTGGCCTGGGGATTTCCACCTGGCCGATCACCGGCACGTTCACCGCGAAGGTCTCACCCTCGCGGATCTTGTCCACCGCCTCGCGCTGGGGCGTGCCGCGCCGCGACTTCTTTTCCGCCATCATTTGCCTTTCGGTAACGAAGGGTTTGCCATCTCGCTGGGTCGCGCGTTCACCGTCGGACGTATGTCGACGATGACCGACACCGGGGGCGATCCGCTAGTTTCATCTTTTGCTTCGGTGCTGAGGGTGCCGCTACTCGAACTCTATGCGCTGTTGTGGCGCGTCGGGGTCGTCGAGATTCGGCACAGCGATCGGGCGCCTCGTCGCGGCGCGACGGCGCCGTCCCGGGTGGTTCGGGGCCCGATCTGTCCGGATCCGTCCGCCCACGCCGAAGATCGCGTGGTGCGCCTGCCGTTGCCAGAATTGGCCCACGCGGTGTACCGCCAAGCAACCGGCTGATCGGCAGCGGGTTCGCCTAGTTGGTGCTGCGCAACCGCGTGGTGCCCGCCCGCCGGCCGGCCGCTTTCTTGGCCGTCGACTTGGTGGCGGCCTTCGCGGGCGCGGCTTTCGGGGGCGCCGATTTCTGTGGCGCCGACTCCACCGGCACCGCCTTGAGGTTCGCCTTGACCGCGCGTGGCTCGGCCTCCTGCTTGCGGCTCAACTTCTGCAACAGCAGAGCGCTGCCGCCCACCGCCAGCAGCAGCGGCCACTCCACCAATCCCGCGACGCCCAGTGCGCCGATGGCCAGCGCGGCCGCGGGCGTCGAGTGGCTACCGCTGTTCATGCCGCGCTTGACGCCCTCCGCGGCTCCGGTGACGCCGCCGATGACCCCGTTGACCGCCGCGCCACCCACGGCACCGGCGGCCGCGGTCGTCGCGGTCGCCGCGCGGTTCACCGCCTGACTCACGCCTCGGACTGCTCCGCCGATGACACTCATGATGACTCCCTGTCGTTGCTTCTGATTTCCAAAGCCTGCCACCATGTCATCGCGCAGACAACGAGAAACCGCATGAGAATTGCCTGAGCTTGATGTGAGGTGGGGTCTGGCCCATCGTTATGGATGCGGCTCGGCATGCCTCACATCGATGAGCACCGGCGCGTGATCACTGGCCGCCTTGCCTTTACGTTCTTCGCGGACGATCTGCGCGTCGATCACGCGGCCGGCCAAAGCCGGTGAGCCCAGAATGAAATCGATGCGCATGCCTTGTCGCTTCGGGAACCGCAGCTGGGTGTAGTCCCAGTACGTGTAGACCCCGGGGCCAGGCGTGAAAGGGCGCACCACGTCGGTGAATTGCGCCTCGACGATGGCTTCGAACGCGCGGCGTTCCGGCGCGGACACATGCGTGGCGCCGGTGAAGAACTCCATACTCCAGACGTCGTCGTCTTGCGGGGCGATATTCCAGTCGCCGGCCAGCGCGATCGCCGCGGTGGGGTCGTCGCGCAACCATCCCGACGCCGAATCGCGGAGTGCGGCAAGCCATTCAAGTTTGTACGTGTAATGCGGGTCGCTCAGCGAACGGCCGTTGGGAACGTAGAGACTCCACATCCGGACGCCATCGCAAGTGGCGGCCAAAGCACGGGCTTCCGCGGTGGCGGCGACTTCTGGCTTGCTGCTCCAGGTGGGCTGGCCGTCGAATCCGATCTGCACATCGTCGAGGCCGACGCGTGACGCGATCGCCACGCCGTTCCACTGATTGAAACCGACGTGGGCGACCTCGTAGCCGAGTTCGAAGAACGGCAAAGTGGGGAACTGGCCATCGGAGCATTTGGTTTCCTGCATGGCCAGCACGTCGACGTCGGCGCGGGCCAGCCAGTCGATGACGCGGGGCAGCCGGGAACGAATCGAGTTGACGTTCCAGGTGGCCATCCGCAGCGGCGATCGCAAGCGCGGCGAAGCCGGGCGCGGCGGGTCGCCGCCATCAATCGGCAGCGGCGATCGCAAGCGCGGCGAAGCCGGACGCGGCGGGTCGCCGCCATCAATCGTCCCGTCGGGCATGGCTAAACGCTAGTCCAGGCGCCCGGGCGCACCGGAACGTAGCGACGGCGGTGGTGCAGCCGGAATCCCAGCGCCGCGGCAAGCGTCGTCGCGCCGGTGTCGGGTATCCGCATGTAGCCGCGCGTCGCGCCGCGGTCGGCGCCCCAGGCCAACAACGCCTCGCACACGTCCACCGACGACCGCTCGTCGGCGCCCGTCGCGGAGCGTATGGCCGAGATGCCCACCCAACGCGCGCCATCGGGTGCGTCGGTCACGGCGGCGCGAGCGACCGCGCGGTCGCTCTGCATCCCGAACGCGAGCTCGCCGTCGATGACGGCGGTGAGCACCTCGACCGGAATCTCGCCGCCGGACATCCGCAGCCACGTGTCATCGGGCCGCGGTGACAGTCTGACGGACGGGTTGGCGTCGCGGGCGGCCACATCGGAAAGATCGCGCACCACAACCTGTTCCGTGCGTTCGCCGGTCAACCCGGGCGGCAGCGTCAGCAGCCGATCGGGTACGGCCAGCCGTGGCGTCAGGCCGCGGCGCTCATACCAGTCGACGATGGCCGGGAGCGCGCGCACTTGAGCGGAAAGATCCAGTGGCACGGCGGAATTCGCGGCGATTCCGACACCGTGGCCGGCTCGCAGCAGCCAGCCGTCGAGCCAAGTGTGCTCGGCGCTCGGCCACGCCGCGGCGGCGGCATGCTCGAGCGCGCGGATCTGCGAGGTGCGGATCGGAGTGTCGGTGAGCACCCGCAGCGCGACGGCATCCGAGGGCGCGAACTCGACGACCGCGCCGGTCTTCGTCTGCACCCGCACCATCGGGTCGACCGCCAGCAGGTGGCCCACCGCATCGGTCAACGGCGGCACCGAACCGGCGGGGCGCCGGTAGCGAACCGTCACCCGGGTTCCCGGGTCGGGCCACGAGACCATCAGTGACCGAACGGGTCCGGTCCCTCGCCGGGCATCCAGGAGAGGCCCGGAACGCCCCAGTTGTTGGATTTGACAGCGCGTTTCGCGCTGCGCGCATGCCGGCCGACGAGGCGGTCCAGATAGAGGAAGCCATCCAGGTGCCCGGTCTCGTGCTGCAGCATCCGCGCGAACAGGTCGTCGCCTTCGATGGAGACCGGCTTGCCGTCGGCATCGAGTCCGGTGACACGGGCCCACTTGGCGCGGCCGGTGGGAAAGGATTCGCCGGGCACCGACAGGCAGCCCTCGTCGTCGTTGTCCGGGTCGGGCATGGTCTCGGGTATCTCGGAGGTCTCCAGGACGGGGTTGACGACAACACCGCGGCGGCGCTCGGTGTGTCCCCGGTCGTCGGCGCAGTCGTAGACGAAGACTCGCACGCCGACCCCGATCTGGTTGGCCGCCAGCCCGACCCCGTGCGCGGCGTCCATGGTGTCGTACAGGTTGGCGATCAGCTCGGCCAGATCCGCCGGCAGCGTACCGTCGGCAGCGACCGGCACCGGCTGTGTCGGGGTGTGCAGGACGGGATCTCCCACGATGCGGATCGGAACGACTGCCATGGTCGGCTAAGCTACCGCACGCCCGCGGGCTGCCAGCCTGCGATCTGCAGTCTGGGCAATCTTGGTGAATCGGCCGACTCGCGGGTCTGGATGACGGCTTGAGGGTTTGGCGCGTGTTTCAATATTCGCCGAAACACGCGCTTAGCTAAGTCAAGTCATTCGAGCAGTTCGGAATTCGCCGGAAGGGTCCAGGGGAAGCGATATGGACAGCGCCATGGCGCGGGCAAATCGATCGGGGGACGACTCTGAGATCGCAGATGGGCTCTCCCGCCGCGAGCACGACATCCTGGCCTTCGAGCGCCAGTGGTGGAAGTTCGCCGGTGTGAAGGAAGACGCCATCAAGGAGTTGTTCTCGATGTCGGCGACGCGTTACTACCAAGTGCTCAACACGCTCGTCGACCGGCCCGAGGCCCTGGCCGCCGACCCGATGCTGGTGAAACGGCTGCGCCGGCTGCGCGCCAGCAGACAGAAGGCACGTGCGGCGCGGCGGCTCGGCTTCGAGGTGACCTGACTCGTTACAGTAGGGCTCGATGAAAGAACGAGTTCCCGACTCCACCGGGCTGCCCCTGCGGGCAATGGTGATGGTGCTGTTGTTCCTCGGCGTCATTTTCCTGCTGCTCGGTTGGCAGGCTCTGGGTTCTTCCGGGAGTTCCGACGACGATTCGGCGTCGGCGGTGTCCAGCGCGAGCGCCACCAGCTCGGCGTCGACGTCGGCCACCAACAAGCCGGCGAGCAACCAGGCCGAGGTGCAGATCTACAACATCTCCTCGAAAGAGGGTGTCGGCGCGCGCACCAAGGACCAGCTGACGTCCGCCGGATTCAAAGTCACCAAGGTCGACAACATGGCTGTGCCCGACGTCTCCGCCACCACGGTCTACTACACCGACGCCGGTGACGAGCACGCCACGGCCGATGCGGTGGGCAAGAACCTGGGCGCACCCGTCGAACCGCGAATCCCCGCGCTCAGCGCCGAGCCGCCGGGTGTCATCGTCCTCGTCGCGGGCTAGGTAGGCGATAGGCTGCTGGCTATGCCTAAGCTGCCCCCGTTGGTTCTGGCCGGTTGTGTCGTGCTGCTGGGCGCCTGTTCGTCGCCCGAGCACGCGTCGTCGGTTCCGGGCACCACCCCCGCGAGTTGGACCG
>NZ_DASUHS010000073.1:0-32890 GCF_036273375.1 Mycobacterium sp.
AGCGTCGCGTACGCGTGGGCCGCGATCGCCGGTGGAAAGCCGTTGTCCAGCAGGACGGCCAGGCAGCGCTCGCGATTGGCCAACACGTTCGGCCCCATCGGGGTGTATTCGATCAACAGGGGCGCGACGTTGCCATGCCGGCTCAGCGCGTGAAACATGTGCTGCGCGAAGAAGGTACAAGCGTCTTGCCACGACAACGCTGCGAGCTCTGCCGCGTTGAGGTCGATCTCCCCGAGTATGTGGTCGATCACCAGCGAGACCAGCTGCGACCGATTGGAGAAGTGGCGGTACAGCGTGGCGGTACCCGACTCCAGGCGCTGCGCCAGCGACCGCATGGACAATGCTTCGGGCCCCTGGTCGTCGACGAGTTCGACAGCCGCGGCCAGGATGCGGTCCACCGGCAGGGCCGGGCGCCCGCGCGAACGGCGCGGCCTGCCAGTGTCGCTCGCGTCACGCAAGGCGGCTCTCCCGTTGCTTGACACCCCGAGGTATTACGAGCACACTGTATCCATAATTACTCTGCGATTCAACCACCCTGACAGCAAGGAACATTCGCCATGCTCCTCCCCCTGGCGGTAGAGCCCTTCACCGCTCCTACCGGTCGCGACATGCTTCCCTCCGAACGGCGCGAATTCGTGCGCACACACCGCACCTGCGTGTTCGGGTACCGCCGCCGCAACGACGGCCCGGCCATGTCGATCGTCTACTACATCCCCACCGACTCCGGCGAATTGCTGGTCTCCACCATGGCCGGGCGTGGGAAGGCCCGCATCGTCGAACGCGAGCCCCAGGTGAGCCTGTGCGTCCTCGACGAGCGGTGGCCGTTCGCCTATCTGCAGGTCTACGCAGACGCCACCATCGATCGAGACCGGGATCTGGCGGTCGACGTGATGATGGCCGTCGGCGGCCGGATGTCGGGCCAACCACTCGGCGACGAGGCCCGGCCGCACATCCAGGACATGTGTGAACGCGAGAACCGTGTGGTCATCCGCTGCCGGCCCTACTCCACCTTTGCGACGCCGCCGCGCCATCTGCACCGCAACGACCAGGCCCAGCAACTCAGCCATTGGGTGTCCGGCGTGATGCCTTGGGACGCAGCCGATCCGGCGGACTGATCACCCCGCGTAGCGGTCACGCAGCTTGCTCAGGGTCGCGTCAATGCCCGAGGCGTTGGCCTTCGCGAAACCCATCCGCTCGTAGTACTTCAGCCTGTTCTTGAGCGCACCGGCGTCGCGGTAGTCAAACGTCTCGGTGACCGTGGTCTGGGTCGGAGAGACCGCCTCGAATTCCCACCGCCAGCGGTGACCCAACGGGTGGCGCCATTCGACCAGTTCGTTCGGCGTCAATGCGGTGATCGTGCTGGTGATCCGGTAGGGAAGGCCGAACATCTTCATGTGCGTCGAAAACTTCGATCCCTCAACGAGTTGCGGTGGGACGCTGATGTTGTCGCGCACCGTGCCCGACCCGTCGAGTTCGTGGTGACGGCGTGGATCGGCGACTATCGCATACAGCTCCGCGGCCGGTGCGGCCACCTCGACCCTGCGGCTCACCTGTCGGGGTCCTCGATCGACAACCGTGACGGTCATAATGTCTCCTTCCGCTACCCGGTAGCGTAATCGGTGTCCGCGTATCCGGAATGTTCGGATTCACACCGGCGACGGCACGAAGCGCTCCGGCCAGCAACCTGAATGGGTCAACCGTGCGACCTCTTCGCGCAACGCGACGACATGACGACGGCATGCTGGAACGCCGAAACCCACGCGACAAGAATGCCGGTGCTGAAAGGACCCCACGCTTATGAGCCAGCCACTCTCGGGAAAGGTCGCGCTGATCACCGGCGCCGCGCGTGGGCAGGGCCGGGCACACGCGGTCCGCCTGGCCGCCGAGGGCGCCGACATCATTGCGGTTGACATCGCCGGACCGTTACCGCCCAGCGTTCCCTACGATTCGGCGACGCCCGATGACCTCGCCGAGACCGCACGACTGGTAAGCGCCAACGGCCGCAAGGTCATCACCGCCGACGCCGACATCCGCGATCTGGACGCCCTGACCGCGATCGTCGGCAACGCAGTGACAGAACTGGGCCGGCTCGACATCATTGTCGCGAACGCCGGGATATGCAGCCCCTCCCCCTGGAATCAGATCACCGCGCAGGCGTTCCGAGACACCATCGACACCAACGTCATCGGCACCTGGAACACCGTGATGGCCGGCGTGCAGCACATCATCGACGGCGATCGCGGGGGCTCGATCATCCTGATCGGATCCGCCGCCGGCATCAACATGCAGTCGTTCATGATCCACTACACCGCAAGCAAACACGCCGTCGTCGGGATGGCTCGCGCGTTCGCCGCCGAACTCGGCCGGTACAACATCCGCGTCAACAGCCTCAATCCCGGAGCGGTCGCCACCCCGATGGGGACCGGCCGGATGCGCGAAGCGCTGCAGGCGGCCGCCGACGACTACCCGCACCTGCGGGGCATGCACAAACCGCTGTTGCCCGAAGGCATCGCACAGCCCGAAGACATCGCTGACGCCGTGGCGTGGCTCGCCTCTGACCAATCCAGATTGGTCACCGCAAGCCAAGTTTCGGTCGACATCGGTGTCGGTTACGTCTGATGCGCCGCCTAGCCGACAAAACCTTCGTGGTCTGGTACATCGGCGGCGGATCGCACCTGCGGCAATAGGCCGCTCCCCCGGGCAGGCAGAATGGTGTGGTCAAGACCTGCCGGGGATCGAGAAGGAGCGGCATGCCCACCAGCGAATATCGGGTGAGCGGGATGAGCTGCGGGCACTGCGAGGCCGCCGTCCGCAGCGAGGTGGCCCAGATCCCGGGCGTCGACGACGTGACGGTCAGCGCCACCACCGGCAGGCTCGTCGTCACCGGCGGGCGGCCCATCGACGCGGACGCCGTCCTCGGTGCCGTCGACGAGGCCGGCTATGAGGCCGTCTTGGTCGCATGAGCACGCCCCCACGACAGATCGACGGGGGCGCCCTCCCCGGTACCGCCGCGTCCACCACTGCGCCCCGGATCGAGCTAGAGATCACCGGGATGACCTGCGCCTCCTGCGCGGCCCGGATCGAGAGAAAGCTGAACAAGCTCGACGGCGTCGCAGCGACTGTCAACTACGCCACCGAAAAGGCCGCCGTCACGGCTCCCGCCGGTTACGACGCGCGGATTCTCATCGGCGAGATCGAGAAGGCCGGTTACGCCGCCGCCGTGCCACCGCGCGTCCCGGAGCGCGGCCAGGATCAGGCGGCCTCGGCGACACCTGATGATCCCGAGCTGACCTCGCTGCGCCGGCGTCTGGTCACCGCGATCGTGTTGGCCGGCCCGGTCATCGCCATGGCCATGCTCCCCGTCCTGCAATTCCCCCGGTGGCACTGGGTCTCGCTGGTCCTGACCACGCCGGTGGTCGTGTGGTGCGGCCGGCCATTCCACGCGGCCGCCTGGACCAACCTCAAACACGGCGTGGCCACTATGGACACCCTCGTCTCGCTCGGCACCCTGGCGGCATTCCTGTGGTCGCTTTACGCGCTGTTTCTCGGGACGGCGGGCCAACCGGGCATGCAGCATGACTTCGAGCTGACCGTCGGGCGCGACGGCGCCCCGTGCCACGTCTACTTCGAAGTCGCCGCGGGCGTGACCCTGTTCGTCCTCGCCGGGCGCTACTTCGAAAGGCGGTCCAAGCGGACGGCCGGCGCCGCGCTGCGCACGCTGCTGACGCTGGGCGCCAAGGACGTCGCGGTGCTGCGCGACGGCGCCGAGACCCGCGTCCCGATCGAACGGCTCGCGGTCGGCGACCAGTTCGTCGTGCGTCCCGGCGAACGGATCGCCACCGACGGGATCGTCGTCGCGGGTTCCTCGGCCGTGGACGCCTCCATGCTGACCGGCGAGTCCGTCCCGGTCGAGATCGGCGAGGGTGACGCGGTCACCGGAGCCACCGTCAACGCCGGCGGGCGGCTCGTCGTCCGCGCCACCGGAGTCGGCGATGACACCCAGCTCGCACAGATGGCCAGGCTCGTCGAGCGTGCCCAATCCGGCAAGGCGCGGGTACAGCGCCTCGCCGACCGCGTCTCGGGGGTTTTCGTCCCCGTCGTCATGGCACTGGCGGTCGCGACCCTGGCCGGCTGGCTCGCGTCGGGCTTCTCGGTCACGACCGCCCTGACGGCCGCCGTCGCGGTGCTCATCATCGCCTGCCCGTGCGCCCTGGGGCTGGCGACTCCGACCGCCCTGCTGGTCGGCACCGGCCGCGCCGCTCAGCTCGGCGTGCTCATCAACGGGCCCGAGGTGCTCGAGTCGACCCGCAACGTCGACACGATCGTGCTCGACAAGACCGGCACCGTCACCACCGGCAAGATGACACTGGTCGACCTGATCGCCGGCGCCGACACCGACCGCACCACGCTGTTGCGCTACGCAGGCGCCCTGGAAGACGCCTCCGAGCATCCCGTCGCACGAGCAATCGCGCGCGGCGCCAGAGCTCAACTCGGCCCGCTCCCGGCACCCATCGACTTCACCGGGGTCGACGGCAGGGGCGCGCGGGGCATGGTCGACGGTCGCGGCGTCGTTGTCGGGCGCGAGAGCCTGCTGACCGAGTGGGGAATGCTCCTCGACGCCACCCTGTCCGCGGCCAAAGCCCGCGCCGAGAGCAAGGGCATGACCGCGGTCGCCGTCGGCTGGGACGGCCTGGCCAGGGGCATCCTGGTGGTCGCCGACACCGTCAAACCGTCCAGCGCCGAGGCGGTGCGGCAGTTCACCGGGCTGGGCCTGACGCCGGTGCTGCTGACTGGCGACAACACCACCGTCGCCGCCCATATCGCCGACGAACTCGGCATCTCGCAGGTCATCGCCGACGCCACGCCCGCCGACAAGGTCGTCGCCGTCAAACGCCTGCAATCCGAGGGCAAGGTGGTCGCCATGGTCGGTGACGGCGTCAACGACGCCGCGGCGCTGGCCGCCGCCGACCTGGGCCTGGCCGTGGGCACGGGCACTGACGTCGCGATCCAGTCCGCCGACCTCACGGTGATCCGCGGTGACCTACGCGCCGCTGTCGACGCGATCCGGCTCTCCCGGCGAACCTTGGCCACCATCAAGACCAACTTGCTGTGGGCGTTCGGATACAACCTCGCCGCGATCCCCCTGGCCGCGCTTGGCATGCTCAACCCGATGTTCGCCGGCGCCGCGATGGCGGCCTCCAGCCTTCTGGTCGTCGGTAACAGCCTGCGGCTGCGCTCGTTCACCAGCGTCATCACAGACGCATGAATTGGGGAGCGCGCGCCACGCACATCTGGTCGGCTCACACGCAGAAACGGTCGGGTGACGGGCAGCGATCGTATGGGATAGTGGGTCCGGCCGCCGCCTTCGGTGATCCCGACGGGCCCTTCGATGCTCACCTCACCCGCGCGCAGCGATCGATCTAGCAAAGGTCACGACCGTTGGAGCAGTTCTTCGGACAACTGTCCCTGTTGCACGGCTGGTTTCCGCCGGCCGTGCAGGGCCTGACCCTGCTCGTGCTGATCGTCGCGATCCATTGGCGCTCACGACGCTGGCTCAAGCGCGTGCTGCCGGCGGCGGTGATCGCGGCCGTCGCGGTGACCCTGCTGGCCCGGTGGTACATCACCTCGCTCGGGGTGGCCGGCGACCCGGCACCGACGACGCTGTGGCTCTGGATCGCGATGAGCGGCCTGGCCGCCGCGGTCTTCCTGGTGGGCTGGCGGGGAATCCGCTGGTGGCGGCGCGGGGTGGCGGTGCTGGCGATGCCGCTGTGCGTCCTGTGTGCGGCCATGGCGCTCAACGGCTGGGTGGGCTACTTTTCCACGGGACTCGCCGCATGGAATCAACTGACGTCCGTACCGCTGCCCGACCAGATCGACCGGCTTCGGGTCACCGAGATGCAGATCGCCGGGACCAGGCCGACCAAGGGCGTGGTGGTGCCGGTGGACATCGACGACAACCGCTCCCACTTCGCCCACCGCCGCGAATTGGTCTATCTGCCTCCCGCATGGTTCAACAGCAACCCGCCACCTCGGTTGCCGGCCGTCATGATGGTCAGCTCGGCCTTCAACACCCCGGCTGACTGGCTGGGCCCGGGCGGCGCCTTCACCGCCATCGACAACTTCGCTGCCGCACACCACGGGTTCTCCCCGGTGCTGGTGTTCGTCGATCCCACCGGTTCCTTCGACAACGACACCGAGTGCGTCAACGGCAGCCGCGGCAACGCCGCCGATCATCTGACGAAGGACATAGAGCCCTTTATGGTGTCGAACTTCGGCGTCAGCGCTGATCGGGCCAACTGGGGAGTCGCCGGATGGTCGATGGGCGGTACCTGCGCCGTGGATCTCGCCGTCATGCACCCGGAGCTGTTCAGCGCGTTCGTGGACATCGCGGGTGATCGCGGGCCCAACGGCGGATCCAAGGATCAAACCGTCGCCCGGCTGTTCGGCGGCAATCACGACGCCTGGGCCGCCTTCGACCCGGTCACCGTGATGACGAAGCACGGTCACTACGACGGCCTGTCGGGATGGTTCGAAGTGCCCGGATCCGACGGTGCCCACAACGTCGCGCCGGAAGGCAATCCCGCCCTCATTTCGTCCAGCAGCGATCCTGCGGCCAACCCCGAGGGGCAGGACGTCGCGGCGAACTCGCTGTGTGCCGTCGGCACCGCCAACGGCATCGCCTGCGCTGTGGTCACCCAGCCGGGCAAGCACGACTGGCCGTTCGCCGCTCAGGCGTTTGCTACGGCGCTCCCCTGGCTGGCCTCGACGCTGGGCACACCCAATGTCGAGCCGGTGCAGCTGCCGCAACGGACCGCCGCCGGAGAGCCGCATTGATTTCGGTGATCTGCTTGCATTCATCGGTGATAACCGGGGTCGGCGAGAATTCACAGCTGACCCTCCCGTAACGGAGCCGACATATGGGCACGGCGAATGGTACGGTTCGCGGCTGTGGCCTTGATGTTGTGCACCAACGGCGGTTCCTACGGGGACCCGTTTGTTGCGCGGCGCGCCACAATAAGCGGGCGAATATTCGGGCCGGATTCGCTATTTCTGTTACCGCGTGATCATTTGATCGACGCCCTCGCTTGTCAGCCATGAACCGCCGCCAGTTCCTTGGATCGCTCGCCGCGTCAGTCGTCGCCGGCGTAGGCGCTGCGCGGCTCATCGTCGATCCGCAGCCCCGCACGTTTGCCCAAACCCCGGCGGCCGACATACCGACCTCCGGCCCGACCGCCCCGCAGGCCCTTTTGCCGCCCCCTCCGCTCAGCTCCCGCATCCCGCTGCCCGGCGGCGGGGCCCTGATGAAAATCCCCGGCGAGGGCGACCTGCTCGCGCTTACCGTCGACGACGGCGTCAACAGCGAGGTGGTGCGGGCCTACACGCAATTCGCCAAGGACACCGGCATCCGGCTGACCTATTTCGTCAACGGGATCTACGACTCGTGGACCGACAACTTAGACCTGCTTCGGCCATTGGTGGACAGCGGGCAGATCCAGCTCGGCAACCACACCTGGTCACACCCGGACATGACCACACTGTCGAAAGAGCAAGTAGCCGAACAGCTCTCGCGCAACGACACGTTCCTGAAGAATACGTACGGCATCGGCGCGAAGCCGTATTGGCGGCCGCCGTACGCGAAGCGCAACGCCGCCGTGGACGCGGTGGCCGCCGACCTCGGTTATCAGGTCCCCACCTTGTGGTCGGGCTCGCTGTCGGATTCGACGTTGATCACCGAGGAGTACATCGTGCAGATGGCCGATCAGTACTTCACACCGCAGGCCATCGTCATCGGGCACCTCAATCATCTGCCGGTGACGCATGTCTATCCGCAACTCGTCGACGTCATCCGCGATCGGAACCTTCGCACCGTCACACTCAACGACGTATTCCTGAAGACCCCGTAGGGGCGGCAGCGGCGCACATCGCATCGCTGAATTCGGCTCCCGCGGTCCGCATCGCTCCCGCGAATTGATGTCTATTGCCAGGGACATCAAATGGTGATTTCATGTACATCATCATGGACACGAAAAGTCGGCGCTACGACATGCAGGCTCGCAGGGAGTCAACGACGGCCACGCGCAACGCCATCGTGGAGGCGGCCATCGATGCGGTCACGGCGGAACGCTCTCTGGGTATCACGCTGGGAGCGGTAGCCGAGCGTGCCGGCGTCACCGTGAAGACGGTGCTTCGCCATTTCGGCAGCCGCGAATCGCTTATCGAGGCGGCATATCTAACGGTCCGCCAAGCGGTGCTGGCCGAACGGGTCCCGCCACCCGGCGACGCCGAAGCGGCGATGACGGTACTCATCGAGCACTACGAGGGCCGCGGGGACATGATGCTCGGCCTGCTCGCCGAGGAGGATGACGATCCGCGAGCGCGACTGATGTGCGAGGGCGGGCGAACTCTGCACCGCAGATGGGTGGAGGACGTGTTCGTCACCGAGTTGCCCTTCGAACCGACTGAACGGGATCGGATCATCGATGCGCTCGTCGTGGCCACCGACGTATACAGCTGGAAGCTGCTGCGCCGCGACCGAGGTTTGACCGTCGCCGAGGTCCGCGACCGCATGATGCTGATGATCGACGGCGTACTCGCGGTATCGCAGGGAGCTGACGCGCGGGCGGCGCTATGAAGATTCTGTTCGTTGTGTTCGATGGTGGCGGCAACATTCCGCCGCAGCTGGCAGTCGCCCGGTCACTGCGCGCCCGCGGCGCAGAGGTTCGTTTCCTCGGTCACCGCGGTGTCCGCCAGCGCGTGGAGTCCGACGGGTTCCCGTTCGAGACATTCACGTCCGGAACCGATTTCGACCCGACCGCGCAGCAACCGCTGCTTCGCATGATGGCCAGCATGGTCCGGGTCGCAATGGACCGCCGGCTGGGCCGCGAAGCGGTGCGAGCCGCACACCGCCACCACACCGATGTGGTGGTAGTCGACGTGCTACTGACCGCGGCCATCTACGAGGTTGCGGCGCAGGGCATCCCGACAGTCGTCTTCGGGCACTGCTTCCATCGGACCATCCAAGACCTCGCCGCCGGTCCGATCGGGTGGCTGATGCGCCTCAAAGGCACGCCGCCCGACCGCCTAGAACGAACCGGGGCACTGCAAATCGTCAGCGCCCGCGCCGAACTCGACCCGATGCGCGGCACCCCTGAAGTCCGACATGTCGGCGTTGTCTGGCAAGGCATTCCGTCTGCGGCATCCCCGCTGCCGGTGCCCCGGATTCTCGTCAGCCTGAGCACCGTCGCCTACGCGGGTCAGCGGCGCATGCTACAAAGGATCCTCGACGCCATCGAGCCCCTGCCCGTGCGTGCGACGGTAACGATCGGACCGGCCATCGATTCATCCGGGCTACGCGTGCCGGCGAACTCGTCGCTGCACGCCTGGCTCGACCATGACGAGGTTCTGGCAACCGCCTCCCTGGTCGTCGGCCACGGTGGGCACAGCACGGCGATGCGGGCGCTGTCTTTTGGTGTGCCCCAGGTGATCATGCCCGCCAACACGCTGATCGACCAACGGCGCGTTGGCGCTGCCATCCAAAACCTCGGCGCGGGCATCCTATTGCGTAAACACGTAGGCGTTCGGCGTATCCGCGCAGCGATCAGCGCGGTGCTGCAGGACCCGACCTACCGGGAAGCGGCTGGGATCTTCGGTGACCAGATCCGCCGAATCGACGGCGCGGAAGTCGCGGCCGCCGCGATCAGCGAGTTCACGAAGACGTCTGCGGCTCAGGCGATCCGGCAAGGACATTGAGAACGTAAGTCTTCGAAACGCCCGGACCCGGTGGTGTCCGGCCGACGTCAACCGCCAGTCGTCTCGGCGTCGCTGGCGAGCAACAATCGTCTGGGTCTCGCGCAGCTCCCCCAGCCGTCGATCGCCCAGCACTTCGGCCCACCGTTTCTCCAGAGCGACCGCGTCAGAACGCCGGAATTCCTGCGCCGTCGACGGCGCTGGACGCCACGGATACCATTCGGCAATTCTTCAGCCAGAGACATCGGTAGAAAAAGCCACAATCTCTAAAAAATTAGAGATTGGTCTTCCGCTGGCGGCCCCCTGATTGTTACCGTTCCGTAATGCGTCGGGCCGGGGGAGTGTTCGCAGCACTGCTGGTATTCGCTTCGGCGCTCGTGGGAATCGCAAACGCGCGAGCCGACGGCGGGGACGAACCGCAGTATGCGGACTTCTACACCCCGCCGGATCCGCTGCCGCCCGGCCAACCGGGCGATCTGATCCGTACCGAGCCGTCGCGGCTGGTGCTGGAGCCATCCGGTCAGCTTGGCGCGATCATGGCCACCGGCACCCGGATCATGTACCGCAGCACCGATACGCGGGGTAACCCGATCGCGGTCACCGGCACCTACTTCGAGCCCTATAACGACTGGCCCGGCGGCGGACCACGGCCGTTGATCAGCTACGCACCCGGCACCCAGGGCCAGGGCAATCAGTGCGCCCCGTCGCGAATGTTCAACCAGGGCATCCACTATTCGGGTGGCTGGGACATCATGTTCAACTACGAGGAGCTGTTCGTCGCCACCATGGTCGCCCGTGGCTTCGCCATCGTGATGACCGACTACCAGGGCCTGGGCACCCCGTCGATGCACACCTACGTGGGCCGGGTGGCCGAGGGCCAGGCCGTGCTCGATGCGGCCCGCGCCGCCATGAGGCTGCCCGGCACATCGTTGAATCCCCATGGCCCGGTGGCCTTTTGGGGCTACTCACAAGGCGGTGGCGCTTCCGCGTCGGCGGCCGAGCTCGCCTCGCAATATGCCCCCGACCTTCATATCGTGGGCACCTACGCCGGGGCACCGCCGGCCGACCTCAAGGAGCTGTTTCCCTATGCCGACGGCAGCGTCCTGGTCGGCGTCGTCGGGTACGCGCTCAACAGTGTGATGGCCGCCTACCCGGAGTTCGCCGACACCATTCGCTCCAAGATGACACCGCGCGGGCTGGCGATGCTGGAGTCGGTGTCACGCCAGTGTGTGGGCCAGACCCTGCTGGACTTCATGTTTCGTCACCTGCAGCCCTACTTCACCGAAGACATCTACAAATTGGTCAACGAGGAACCGTTCAATACCCTGTTCGACGCGCAGCGGATCGGGCGCTTCAAACCCAATGCGCCGGTGATGATCGACAGCAATCGCTACGACCCGCTGGTGCCCTGGACGGCGGCCAACCAGCTCGGCCGCGACTGGTGCGCCCAGAATGCCGACGTGGAATTCCGCACCAACGAAGAACCGCCCTTCCTCAACAAGCTCATCATCAACCACGCGCTGCCGATGCTGGTCGACGGCGAACCGGCCATGCAATGGATTGCCGCCCGCTTCAACGGCGAGCCCACCGCACCGAACTGCGGCCAGTTCTAACGGATTCCCGTGATCCGGGCCGCCGTCGCGGCCGCCGGATAAACTGGGGTGTATCGCTGCACGTAGAAAGCACAACGCGCCGGAGCGGCGCCGCCAGCTCGCCGACGCCGCGATCGAGCTGTTGGGCGCCAACGGGGTGCACGGCGTCAGTCACCCGAAAGTCGACGACCACGCCGGCGTGCCGGCCGGCACCACGTCGTTCTACTTCCGGACCCGCAAGGCGCTGATGCACGCCATGGCGACGCGTCTGGCCGAACTCGACGTCGCCGACTTCTCGATGATGGCCGAACTCGCCGAGGATCCCGGGACACAGTTCACCGGCACCGCGGGCTTGGCCCGCATCGTCATGTACGTCAACAGCGAACCCTGGTTGACCCGCGCCAAGGCGCGCTACGAGCTTGCGCTGCTCGCCGGCCGGGACCCGGAACTGGCCGCGGCCCTCAACGAATCCGCGGACCGGCTCTACGCGCTGGCGCGCAACGTCGTCACCCAATGGCATCCCGCCGACAGCGCGCCGGATCCGGCATTGGTCGACGACCAGGCGATCGCCACGCTGGCGTTCATCAACGGAATCATGCTGACCTTCGTCGCCGGCCAGCCGGTCGTCTCCGATCCCGAGCACCTGGACCGGCTGATCCAGGGCGTCATCGCCGGCGTCGCTCATGTTCGCCGGGAGTGACGGACCGATTGTGGGGCTCGCGTTTCCGCCTAGGGCTATCGCAGGGCTGCACGCGCCCGTGCAAGCTCGGGAAGCCGACTGTCTTTCGGGATCTTCTCGACGGCATCGACAAGATGCTTTCGCGCCGGCTCCCCGCGCAGGTCGAAATCGTCAAGGCTCGCGCGGAGTTCAAAGAGGCGCGCACCTTGGCGGCGGGCGACCTCGCGGGCGGCGGCGAGGTCGTCGCCGCGCGCGTTCGACTCCGTGTGGGTCTGCGCCCGGGCTCGCAGCAGTTCGGCGTCGTAGAAACGCACGCCGGTGTCAGCTGCGAATTGCAGCGCCGTATCGAGACGGGCACGCGCCTGGTCTACCTGCTCGCCGGCGATCAACAGCCGTCCCAGAATGCACCAATAGAAGGGCCTATACGTGCTGGCTCCCAGCGCCTGCCAGACCTCGATCACCTGCGTCATCGCCTCGATGTGGGGTGCCAGCGAGGTGGGGTCGGGATTGCGCGCAGCGATAGCGGCCTGCCCGTCGACCATCGCTTTTTCGGTCGCGCCAAGCAGCTGCCAATACAGATAGTCGAGCCCGTATCGGTCGGAGGTGTCCGCTATTTCGCGGACCAGTTCGCGAGCGCGATCGTACTGAGAGGTCTCCGCGCATACCCAGATATCCATGTCGATGGCATAGAGATGGTTGTAGGGCTTTTGTGGATAACCGAGCTGGCTCGCGCGGACGACGGCGCTCTTGAGTTGCACCTCGGCACCGCCGAGATCCCCTTGCACCAGGCGTAGCCAGGCCAGGTGTTCGTGTGCCGAGGCCACCGGGTCGTGTGGGACGAACCAGATGGCCTGGATCCGCTCCTCGTATTCCTCAGCTAAACCCGTCGCCTGCTCGAAATATGTCCTCGCGGTATCGAATTCACCGCGCAGCCAGGCCACGACGCCCGCCGAGCCGGCTAGGGCGGGCCGGAACCATTCTCGCCCGTGCTCGGTGGCCGCCTGTGCGACCTGTAACAGCGAATCAACCCGGCGCAGGTCCGAACGCCAAAGGTAGTAGGCGCCCACGGCGGGCAGCGTCGCAAATAGCTCGTCGTCGCGCAGATCAGTACCCGCAAGCTGCAAGCACCGCTCGAAATCTGAAGCGGCAACCGGGCTTTGGGCCCCTTCAGCGGTGGCAGTGAGGTAGCCGCGTTCCAGCCGCGGGGCGATCTCGCGGTGATCGCGGTCCGGGCCGGGCGGGCATTGCTCAACTTGAGTGAGGGCGAGCGTCAGGTAGGTGCGGGCTTCGGCGAGGGCGCCGCGGCGGCGTGCCGCGGCCGTCGCCCGTTGGTATGCCGACGCGGCATCGGCGTGCCGGGCGCCCTGCTCGTAATGAGAGGCAACCAGTGGCCAGTCGGGGTCACCAGTCATGGTGTTGACCAAGGCGTCGGCGACCTTCGCGTGCAATTTGCGCCGCACGCTCGGGGGAGCGAGTTCGTCGGCGACCTCGCGAAGTAGCTCATGGCGGAAACGGCAGCCGGCGTTTCCGGTGCGTTCGAACACGCCCGCGTCCGTGAGGCGGTCGATGACTTCGTCGACCTTTTGCTCGTCGAGATCCACCACCGTGATCAACAGCGATCGGTCGATGTGGCGGCCGATGACCGCGGCGGCCTCCACCACCGGCACCACGTTGTTGCCGCCGCGCAGCTGTGCGAACAGCGGTTCGTACAGCGCGTCAGGCACGTGGGTGCCGTCCGATGGCGCCATATGCAGCCCCGCCACGACCTGCTCGATGTAGAAGGGCACCCCGTCACAACGGCGTCGCACCTCCGCGCGCTCTTCGGCGCTTGCAGTCGGGTCTAGCGCGACGATGAGCTCATCGGCCTCTTCGTCCGTCAATGGCGTCAAGTTGAATTGCTCTACCTGCCAATGGTTGGGCAGCGACTTTTCGTCGCGACTGGTCACCACGACAAGCAGCTGTCCGCTGCCAGCGTTCAGCATCGCCTCGACCACTTCCAGCGTCGGGGGATCGAACCACTGCAGGTCCTCGGCGACGAGCAGCGCCGGCGCTTCGCCCAGGCAACCCGTGAGGTAGGAGCGCACCGTCGCGGCGATCAACTGCTCCAACCTGCGGCCCTCAGCTTCGACCGGCTCGTAGCCGTATTCTTGTCCGACTCCCAGGACCGGTGCGAGTGCCGGCACCGCGGTATCCGGGTCTAGCCCGCGCGCAACTATTTCGGTTCGGAGCAGACGCAGCCGCTCCACCGGATCGGTTACGCGAGTTATGCCGCACCGGCGCTCCAGCAGGACGCGGATCGGGTGCAAGCCCACGTGGGTGTGGAAGGGAGACCCGGCCAGCTCCAGAACTACCGCGCCCGACGGCTTGACCAGCTCGGTGGCTTCGGCCACTAGCCGGCTCTTGCCGACGCCCGGTTCGCCGCAGAACAACAGCCCGGGACTTTTGAGCGCGCCGGCTCGTGCCCGCTGCCAGTGTGTGTTCAGCTGCGCCAGCTCGCGATGGCGGCCCACCAGAGGTCCATTGACGCGCGCCGGTCGCTCAACGCGTTCGCTGTCGACGCGGTGGTGAGCGATCAACCCGGCCACACCCTTGACCGGGGCGGCGGCTTGCTCTTCGAGTTCGAAGTCGTTGCGCACCAATGCCGCAACCGGATTGGAAACCACCACAGAGTTCGGTGCTGCCAGTCCCGAGAGGCGGGCGGCCAAGTTCGCCGCCAACCCATACACATCGTCCTGTGCGGTGTCCAGGTACACCAGCCCGCGGTGCACCCCGACGCGCACGGCGACGTCGATCCCGAACCGGCGGTGGGTCTGCTCGCTGAGCCTTGCTACCCCGCGGGCAATGTCCAGTGCCGCGTGCACCGCCCGTTTGACGTCGTTCTCATGTGCAGCCGGGTGACCGAACACCGCCAGCAATCCGTCCCCCTTGGTGGAGCCGATGTGACCCTCATAGCTGTCCACCGTGCGCGAAACGATATCCCGGTAGCCTCCAACCACCAACCGATAAATCTCCGGCTCCACGCGGGTCGACAACACGGTTGAATCGACCACGTCGGCGAACAGAATCGTGAGCCGCCGGATCTCCCCGCCCACGCCGGGCGCGGCCGACAGCAAGTCCTCGGCGTCGGCATTCGCATGGTCGATGGCAAGTACCTGACCGGCCAAGGCCGTCGCCGTCCTAGGGTCACCACGATTGATTGCAGACACGGCGCGATCGACCAGCTCGTCGATTGATGCGCCAAGCTCGCTATGGGTACTTTCGCTCTCCGCCGGCATGCCCCGGCCGTCCGTCACGTGGAATATCGTCTCACCATCGACGCATAGGCAGCCTGATTTTCAGATGCCCAGCAAACTGGTGGCCGTCACCGCGCGTCGAACATCGCGTCGATGAGCCGGTGCAGCACCTGTCCGGTTTCCCGGCGGGTCCGTTGCGGGTCGTCGGCGGTCGCGATGACCATGGCCGCCTCGTCGAGTGCGCCGATCAGCACGTGCGCCAACGGCCGCACCGGCTGCTCGGCCAGTTGGCCGGCCCGGATCGCCTCGGTGAGCATCTGCTCGGTCATGCCCAGGCTGTACCGCTGCGCGACATCGCGGAATTCGGCCCAGCCGAGCACGCTCGGTGCGTCCAGCAGGATCAGCTGGCGCACTTCGGGATCGCCGGAGACGTCGAGCCACGCGTCGACCGCGGCCCGGACCGCTTCCGTCGGTGTGCTGGCTCCGGACTCGGCCACCATGACCGCCATCCGCGCCATGACGTCCTGCTCGACGACCTCGACGACCTCGCGCAATAGCGCTGCCTTGTCGGCGAATTGGTGGTACATCGCCCCCCGGGTCACCCCAGCGACGGTGGCGATTTCCGGCGTTCCCACTTCGGCGTAGCCCCGCTGCCCCCACAGCGTGCGGGCAGCCGCAATCAACGCATCGCGGGTCGCCGCGGAGCGCTCTTCCTGGGTCCGTCTCTTGATTTCCATACAACCTGTTGGTAATTTACGAACAGACAGCCTGTTTGTAAGTGTATCTCTGAAGTAGGAGTTTGCTATGTCGACGATCGACATTAGTGCTGGAACCATCCATTACGAAGCAACCGGACCCGAGGACGGCAGGCCGGTGGTCTTCGTGCACGGGTACATGATGGGCGGCCAATTGTGGCGCCAGGTCAGTGAGCGTCTGGCCGCTCGCGGTCTGCGCTGCATCGCCCCGACCTGGCCCTTGGGCGCGCATCCGGAGCCGCTGCGCCGCGGCGCCGACCAGACCATCACCGGTGTCGCCGGCATGGTCGCCGAGGTGCTCGCCGCGCTCGACCTGCAGGACGTGGTGCTGGTCGGCAACGACACCGGCGGCGTCGTCACCCAGCTGGTGGCCGTGCACCATCGCGAGCGGCTGGGTGCGTTGGTGCTCACGAGTTGCGATGCGTTCGAACACTTCCCGCCGCCGATCCTGCGCCCGCTGCTCCTGGCCGCAAAGTCGAAGACGTTGTTCCGCACCGCGATTCAGGCGGTCCGCGCACCGGCCGTGCGCGCACGCGCGTTTAACGGCCTGGCACATAGCAACATCGATGACCTCACCTCGGTCTGGGTGCGTCCGGCGTTATCGCTACCCGCGGTCGCCGAAGATCTGCGGCAGTTCACGCTTTCGATGCGCACCGAGGTGACAACGACGGTGGCGGCCCGGCTGTACGACTTCGACAAGCCGACGCTCATCGCCTGGTCGGCCGACGACGTGTTCTTCGAGCAGGAAGACGGGGCGCGGCTGGCCGCGACCATTCCCAACGCCCGCCTCGAAGTCATCGCGGGGGCCAGGACCTTTTCGATGGTCGATCAGCCCGACCGGCTCGCCGATCTGCTCTCGACGATCGCGGTGCGCACCTGACCGACCGGCCTTAGACGCCACCGCGGCGCATCCCGCCGCTCGCGGTAGCGTCTTGGTCATGTCAGATTCGACGTCTTCCCTGGTCGGCAGGCGGATCCTGGTCACCGGCGGCGCTACCGGTATCGGCGCGGCCGCCGTCGAAGTCCTCACGGCGGCGGGAGCCAAGGTCGCGGCGACTCATCACCAGACACCACCGCCGGACGGCCTCGCGGCCGAGTGGTTGCAGTGCGACGTGCGCGAGGCCGAGGCCGTCTCGGCGATGGTTCGTGAAGCGGCGCGGCGTCTCGGTGGACTCGATGTGCTGGTGAACGCCGCGGGGTTGTGGCAGGCGGGGATTCCCGGCTACATCGGCGCCGACGACATCTCGTTTCTGTTGGACACGAACGTCAAGTCGACCATCCTCACCAACCAGGCTGCCTATGCGGTGATGAAAGACCAAGAACCCAAGGGCGGTCGCATCATCAACTTCGGGTCCTCGGAAGCCGTGATGGGCAGCCCGATCTCGGCCGTCTACGCCGCGACCAAGGGCGCGGTGCAGGCGTGGACGCGGTCGGCCGCCAAAGCCTGGGCCGCCAACAACATCACCGTCAACGCCCTTGCACCCGCGGTGCAGACGGCGGGTGCCGACCGGTTGCGCGATTTCCTCGGTCCTGACGCCGCGGCCCTGATCGACCAGCAGATGCAAATGATGATCCCGCTCGGCGGCACGCTGGGCGAGCCCGCCCGCGACGTCGGTCCGATGCTGGTTTTCCTGGCCGGCCCCGGCTCGGGCTTCATCACCGGTCAACTGCTGGCGGTGGACGGCGGCCTGATGATGGTCGGCGGATAGGCCCCCGAGGGGCGATGACCTTGATGACCAACCGCACTGCGCGGCATCAGCTTTCGTCGTTGTCTTCCGACGCGGCCGGCTGACCGCCGCGACGCCGGCGGCCGGAGATGCCCATCGACCGCGATTGTGAGACCTCACGCCGATATTCGCGCGCTCGGTTCCTGAGCAGGATCAGCGACCTGTGCAACTCAAAGAGCATGGGACCAATGATGGCCCGCGGACGTGAACGAACCCGCTATACACGCGGTCCTCGATCGGGAATCCTGGGCGAAATGGGCATGACGATTCCACAACGCGAGGTGGCGCACGAATTGGGCGGAGTTGCATCTGCTGCATCAACACCGCATGCCGTGATACGAACAGTTGCGCTGGTGGTGACCGACGGAACCGGGCCGCAAGACTGCGGCAGTCGGCGCCGAACAGTCGCATGTTTGGGTCTTCCCAGACACACCGAAATGACCTGGACCTCTGCGCTTCTCTTGCGGAAGGTGCCATCGATCGTGAGAAAATACGGCTCTTCGCGGTTGAGGGTGGAGCAGTCGGCGGCGCGTTCGACTGGAACACGGCAACTGGCTTGATGCCGGTAGCGCACCGCGTCACGGGTGTGCGATCATTCCCGTGATCGTGATCCATCGGCAGGAGGTGAGACCCATGAACGCAGTATCCGTAGTGGGTGCTCCCCTGCAGAGCAGGATCGCGCGACTGAGGTAGTCGCAACTGGGAGCGCCCGGCAGGCAACTCGCGAAAGGCGACTCCCATGAACACAACACCGTCTTCGACTCCGCGCATCACCTCGACGACCAACTCCGACGGCAACGCGGTGACGCGGACGCCACGGCACGGGAATTGGCCGATTCCCGACCAGCGGGTCGACCCCACCAGACAGGCGGGCAACTCAAACAAGCGAGCCTTGGTTCTCGCCGGCGGCGGAGCGGCGGGCAATGCGTGGGAGCTCGGTCTCATCGCCGGCCTGTTCGATGCCGGGGTTGATGTAACCGAGGCCAATCTCATTGTCGGGACGTCGTCAGGATCGACGGTGGCTGCCCAGATCACCAGCGGGACACGGCCGGCCGAACTGTATGCGGCCATCCTCGCCGAGGTGCCTCAGCCAAAGGCCGGCGACGCCGGATCGGGCAGGGGACGCGGTCCGAATTTTTCGGGGTCGACCTACCTGGAGTGGTCGAACGGAATCATCGGCGCTGCTGAGGATGCATCCGACATGCGCCGCAGGATGGGCGACGCGGCGCTCGAAATGGATGCTTCCGGCGGCTCTAGCCAGACGCGCTGGCGCGACATCGTCGCGGCTCGGCTTCCCGGCCAGCACTGGCCGCAACAGCGCGTGCTTATCGCGGCTGTCGATGCGCATACCGGTGAACCTGTCGTGTTCCACCGCCACAGCGGAATCGATCTGGTGGACGCGGTCGCCGCCAGCACTAGCAACGGCTTCGGTCGTTTCCCTCCCTACCGCATCGGCGAAAACCGATACATCAACGGCGGCTATCGGCGCAATGAGAACGCCGACCTGGCGGCTGGATACGGGCGGGTGGTGGTGCTGTCACCGTTCGGCGGCAGGTCTCGGATGCCGCCGGAGTGGGGCATGAATCTCGCAACCCAAGTCGACGAACTGCGCGCAGGGGGCAGCACGGTCGAGACCGTCTTTCCGGATGGCGGCGCGGGTGATGTGTTCGACGCCAATGCGTTGGATCCATCAACGCGTCTGCAGGCCGCGCGAGGTGGCTACGACCAAGGCCGAGCTATCGCGGGGATGCTCGCCGAAATCTGGCGGTGACGCCCGAAACCAATCGACTCGGTAAGCAATGCCGGCACCTGCTCAAACCTCGGATGGCCGGTGGCGCAACATACCTCACGTTGCCTTCGTGCAGATGGTGCACGGCCAACGATCACGAAGGTCGCGTCCATCGGGGTTGCGAAGCCACTTAGTTCACGCGTCGCGGCGGGATAGCTGCCGACAATTCGGGATCCGCGGCGACGCGTCTCCTGCACCCCCGTTCAGTAGGCGATACCGATCGTGTGTCCTACCGTGTTTGGCTGGCTGATGGCGTCGAGCATGAAATGTGCGAGATCGGCGCGGCTGATACTACGGCCGCGCCGCACGTTTTGGTCGATGGCTGTGCGGTAGTGACAAGTACGGCGTTTGTTGGTCAGCCGTGGCGGCCGCACGATTGTCCAATCGAGTCCGCTGGCGCGCACCGCGTCTTCCATTCGAACCGAGCGCTGTTCGAGCCTCGTTAATCGACGATGACTCCGCCGGTCAGATTGGCGACGGTGCCCGTCATCGCGGCGGCCCGATCAGAGGCGACAAAGACCGCCACCTCCGCAAGCTCGGCTAGGGCAGTTGCCCGTTTGCGGTGGGTCATGCCGGCCATCGTGGCCGCGAATTCCTCGCTAGTGATGCCATAGGCCTTGGCGTGCAACCCGAAGACGATCTCGATCTGCGGTGTCTCCTCCATGCCGGTCGTGCGCAGGCAGACCGCACGCACGCCATGAGATGCCCACTCCGCTGAAAACGCGCGATTGAGTGACTCCATCGCCGCCCAAGCGGGGCTCATGCCGCCCAGCAGCGGTGCTCCCAAGCGGGCAGGCTCGGGTGTATGCATCAGGACCACCCCCGACTTTTGAGCGATCATGTGTCGTGCGGCTGCTCGGGCGGTCAGGAAGTGGGCCTGCGGATAGGTAACTATCGGCAGTGCGAAATTCTCTAACGCGATCTCGGTCAAGGGAATTCCCTGTATGCCATGTTGCGGAATCCCGATGGAGTTGAACGAAATATCAACTGTTGCGGCCTTCTCGACGATGCCGTCAATGTGGCTGGTTACCGCCTGCTCGTTGAGCGCATCGACGTCCGCCGCTTCCGCCGATCCTCCGGCAGCCCGGATTTCTTCGGCGATGCTGTTGAGGGCGTAGAGATTTCGCCCGGTCAAAAAGACGCGTGCGCCTTCGCGAGCGAACGCACGCGCGACGGCGGCGCCGACGGCTCCTGCGGCCCCGTAGACGACGGCGTTCTTGTTTTCCAATAACATGATGTTGTCTCCATTCGCCGCCATGCGGCATTGTTTTTCCGAGATGTGTTATGTGCGTTGATTGCTTCCAAACGTGTTTGGCTCTTAGCTCAATGGCAATCAACCTTCATTGCCGGGCAAAGCCGCGACGTCCGTTCAGCCGAAGGTGATCTCGCCCATATCGATGGCGACGAGCAGCGGCTCGGGGATGCACTGGTAGTCGCCCTGCCACGCGTAGCCTCGTCGCGTGGTGGGGACGACGATCCCGTCCACGTCGCGGTAGCCGGTGGCGTAGAGCATCCCGGTCGCACCGCCGACGATGTCGATAGTGAAGTCATGGCGGCGCAGCAGTCCGTCGGGGCCAAAGCAAGAGATCTGTTCGCGGGTATGGCTTTTGATGTGTTCGGGGAATGTCGCCTTCAGCCGCCGCCAGGTTTCACCGTTGACCTCGATCGGAGCGATCTCTTCGGTGATGAACCCAGGCCGGGTATAGAGGAACGGCGTGTTCAGATAGGTCCACAGCGCCTCCCCGGTGAAGTAGGCGAGATGAAGATCGTCCCACGGGGTCTGGAGCTCGTGGCCGTCAAACGAGCTCTCCGGCTCGTCGCGTTCGTCGATAACCGTGCCGTCACGGCGTTCGATAACGACGCGCTGGGGCTCAAACACCGACCGTTTATCTTGGCCCACGAAATCCATCGCCAGCACCTGCCGTTCGGTGCCCACCTCCAGACGAACGTCCTTGAGGACATCAGGCTTGCCCTTAACGTGCCAGAGGGCTCCGGTGATAGAGGCGTCGACGGTGATCGCGGTGATTTCACTCCACCGGTCCAAGCCGCCGTGTGCGGCGACGGCGCTATCGAGTAAATCGTTCACTTCAGCTCCTACGACTACTAGCGGTTTTGTGCTGTCTGCGGGCTTGCTGAGCGAGTCCACGCCAATATCGAGGCGGCGAGTCGCCGAAACTCATCGCAGATGACCATCCCCATTAGCAGGGGGATCTGCTCGGCCGCGGCGCACAAAGCCTCAGCAGCGGAGAGGGCATGGCGCAATTGGTTGGGGCCGGCTGACTGCGTCGGCGCCGATGATTCTGGCTGGGCCACGGCCTCTGTAGTGGTAGGAGGTGTGTGGTGAGGAGAGCCGCGGTGGTGCAGTACTCCACGACCAACGAAGGCGCGCAACGCAATCGCGAGCTGATCGAGGACGTGCTGGTAGAACTGGCTGCCCGAAATACCGGGGGAGTCCAGTACCAGGTCTTGATGCTCGACGACGGGGTCGGATTCATGCATATCGTCGCGTTCGACGGCACCGCAGACCCATTCGCGGACTGCGACGCTTACCTCGAGTTTCACCGGGAACTCGCTCAGCGCCTGGCCACGCCGCCGGTCGTGACGCGTGCGGCGTTGATCGGCTCCTATCACGACTGCCGACCATCGGGCGTACCGGATGCACCGGGCGAGACAATGCGGTGATTTCGCGCAATGATCTCCATTCCCCAATCCAGATGTGCGTTGTGCGCCGCGGTCGGGGAGTGGCGCCGACAGAGCGTTCGGCCCGCCATCTAGGCGCAGCACCCACGACGGGGTCAGGTGTTTGGTGCTTGGTCGCGATGCGGTCCAGTGGGGCAGTGGGTGCACGACTCTGGGTGACTGGCTCGACCCGGATTGAACCTAGCCGCGGGCTGATCTGATGGCCTGGCCCGCACCGAAGGGCCCCATTCGATCGATGCTTTCACCGCGGCCGATGAGTTTGAGGATCGCGTCGCCTCCGTAGATGGCGTACCGACCGTTGATCGTGAGGAGAACCCGGAGATGGCCACAACGACCACGTCTGCACGAAGCGAGGCCTCGCGGTGAGCCGTTTCCGGGTCGGCGTGATGGATCAGATCTTCAACTCACGGTTCTCGCCGACGGCAGCGATGCGTGCGAATTACCTTGGCGCCGTGTCGGCCGGTGCCGATTCGTTCTGGGTCGGCGATCACGTCAGTTCGGTGTTCGCCCGTTCAATCGCGACATCCCAGCACATGGGGGCAACCAGGTTGGTGCCCAACATCGATGCCCTATTGGAGCCGTGGACGACGCTGGGGCATTTGACCACGCTGAATCGGTTGGGGCGGAGACGGCTTGGAGTGGGTGTGACCGATCCCGCCCGCCGCAATCCGGTGGTGACCGCACAAGCCGCGGCGACGTTGCACCTGCTTACCCGCGGGCGGGCGATCCTCGGCATTGGCACCGGCGAGCGCGTGACCAACGAACCCTACGGTGTGGATTGGACGAAACCGGTGGCCCGGTTAGAGGAGGCCCTGGCCACTGTCCGCGCGCTGTGGGACTCCGGCGGCGAACTCGTCTCACGCGATTCGCCCTACTTTCCGCTGCGCGATGCCTTGTTCGCGCTACCGCCTTACCGGGGCAAGTGGCCGGAAATTTGGATCGCTGCCCACGGACCGCGGATGCTGCGGATCACCGGGCGCTATGGCGATGCTTGGTTCCCGGAGGGGGCCGTTGTGACCCGCAAGCACGGCTACGCCGAACGTTTGGACATGGTGCGAAGTGCGGCTTCTGATGCCGGGCGCGATCCGCAGACCGTCACACCGGCAGGCACAGGGTTCGTGGTCACCGGATTCAGTCGGCACGAGGTGGACGAGGCACTTGAGAGCGACGCCGTGAAGTCGGCCGCCCTGCTCGCGCCTGCCGAAATCTGGGCTCGCCACGGCGTGCAGCACCCGCTGGGCGCCGACGCGACCGGCGGTCACGACATCGTCCCGCAACTCCTCGATGAGGAGACCGTTTTGTCTTATACCAAACAAGTGCCCGCATCCTTGATAAGGGAGCTAACACTTAACGGGCGTCCACGTGAGGTGATCGAGCAGGCCGCGGAATACCGCGACCAAGGACTTCGGTATCTCGTCATCGCCAACGTCGGTATCCTGCAGCCGAGCCTGTCGAAGGGCATGGCCTCAAACCTACAATTCAGCAGAATAATCCGCGGCCTCAAGAGGCTATGAACCAGTAGGCCACATTCGGCATGTTCGACGTCCTGGGTCGTGGGCCTCACCGGCTCGTTCTGTGTGTCGATGAGCGTGCCGTCGCGGGGCTGAATAACCAAGCGCGAAGGCTCGAAGAGGACTGTTTGTCTTGGCCGATGAAGTCCATCGACAACAGCTACCGTCCTGGTGTCCATCTCCAAAACGAACGTCCTTGAGGGCGTCAGGGTTGGCCTTAATCAGGTTTGGTGTCACCGCGCGAATCGGGATCGTCTGGTCGAGGCAGCCATCGATGACGGAGGCGCCTAGCGATCTGGCCGCTCCCATGTCGGTGATCGGTTCGTCGTGCCGGGATCATAATCACAAGTTGTTGCGTCATGCTGGCCTACATGCCGATAGCGAACCCGGCACGGCCGAGTCGACGTCGAAGTCCAACACGCCCCGGTGGGCCGGCGCGAACAGGTCGTTAGGTATTTTGACGAGTCTCCTGCGGTGCCCCGAACATGGTTTGGTGTTGGCGAATGAAGGCCTCCAGCGACTGGGGCGCTACGCCGCCGATCGTTTCGACCACGTCGGTCACCGCGTCGAATTCACCGTGCTGGCAGCTCATGGCCGCAGCCGAGAGGTGTTCGATCAAGTAACGCGACATGCTGTCGAGCTGGGATAGGGCCTGCCGCCAGTGCTCGACGGCGATGTCCACGTACTCCACTGAATGGCTCAGTACGCGGCTCAAAACGCCCGCCTGCTGAGTCATCGACATCGACACAGGGCCGGTGGGCATATACGTCTTGCCTCTGTGCTTACCAGGATTGGTCAGGATGCCGACGGCCACACGGGCGATGTCCTCGCCCGCGACGGGGGCATGCCGGCCTTGGCCGTACGGGAGATAGATCTTGCCTTCGGTCCCAATGGTGGCGGCGGAGATGACTAGATTCTCCAAAAAGAACGGAGGGCGCAGGTGCGTGACACCGATCCCCGACCAGTCGAGCACGCGCTCGGCCAACCAGTGTTGGCGTGCGGCGGGGCTCGCGTGATCCGGGCGAGCCGTGATTTGGGACATGTTCACCAACGACTGCAAACCCGTGTGCTTTCCCGCGGCGGCGAAGGTGGCCGTCGCCTCGAGAAGCCCTTCGGCAATCGGGTACGTCAAGTACGCACGTTGCACGCCATTGAGCGCTGCACACGCAGCCTCGTAGTCGCGAATATCGCCGACAGCGATTTCGGCGCCAAGCCCCCCGAGCTCGTCGGCCCGTTCATCAACCTGGCGAACAAACACCCGAACCGAGAGCCCTCGCGCGAGCAGCTGCCGCGCCACATGGTTGCCCGTGGCCCCATGACTTCCACCAGCGCCGACAATCAAGAAACGCGTCAAACCAGCCTGCGTCATCTCCACTTCCTCCTCAAAGCGAAAGCAATCGGTACGCCATATACAGAGGCGGCGATCCTCAAACTCATCGGCTCCCGACCCGCCACCGACCGATACATCCGCGCCCACGACACCCCAAACAAGTCAGTGTCAGTTGCGGAAGATCAACGACCCGAACGATCAACGGCCGCACATAGGCCTGATCAACGGCGTCACCCCGCATTGTTCGGCCGCTCACCGCGGGAAACACGGCCCGCCCCACCTGCGCTGTAGTGACGGCCGCATGACGCCTTTCCAAATACGTTGTAACTCGGCCCGCACCGGGCTCCATCGGGGCTGGGCCTAGCTGGTTGCAGGGCTCGTTGGTCGTCGTGATTTGCGTCGGGCGGCCCGGTGGTCTCATAGACGACAGTGCTCATAGCAGACTCATCACGTAGTCGCACTGTCGATTGCCGCGGGCGGCTGCTGCGGCCGATCCGCGCGACGCCACAGGTAGATTCCCAGCGAAAGGATCAACACGAACGGTATGTCGGTGAGAAACTTGCTCCAGTAGTGAGAGATCTCGGTGGCTGCCTGCACGGCCATCAGCATCCCGTGAGCAAGGTTGGCCCACATCGTGAAATTCAGAAATGAGGCATAGCTGCGGGGGTCGCTCGCGGCGCGCAGCAAAAACACGCCCCACACGATATAGATCACCATCAGCATCGGCGGCACGTGCAAATGCTCACTGCCGCACCGCACGTCGTTCCAAATTGTCCAGTTCAACGCTCCGTGATGCTCGGCCAGCAGCGGCGACTGTGCGAGGAATCCCGGGAATAGCAAACCAAAGATCGCCAGCGTCAGCACGCCATAGATGCGCAGGAAGCGGCGAAACGCCGCCAGCCCTCGAGACGGATCTCGCTGGGCGGTTGGGGTTGTGCTCATCGCTGTGCTCCTTAAGTTCGTCGTTGTGTGAGATGGACGCCCTGGATGCGCAGGACGCTCGGGTGGGTACGCATGTACAGAGGCGGCGCCGTGTTCAAACTCATCGGGCCGTCGCCGACCCGGCGAGATGAGCCGATGAGTTTTGACCGGTGGAGCCCTCAGTACTGCTGATGAAAGGAGTCAGCATGAAAATCACACATACCGCGTCGCGCGAGGAGTGGTTGGCAGCGCGCTTGGACCTGCTGGGTAAGGAGAAGGCCGCCAGTGGGCGGCTCGCCGCGCTGGCCGGGCACGCCGCGCCCTTCCCGCGGCGGCCGTGGACAAGGACTATGCCTTCGAGGGACCTGACGGCAAGGTGGCGCTTATCGATTTGTTCGAGGGCCGCAGCCAGTTGATCATCTACCACTTCATGTGGCTGCACGACATCGATGAGGGCTGTCCGAGTTGCTCGTTCGCCGTGGACAACATGCCCGATCCGATCCATCTGAACGAGGACGCCGACACCACAGTGGCGTTGATGTCGCGGGTGCCATACGCCCGGCTGAGCCAGCTCAAGGCCCGCATGGGATCGCAACTGCCCTGCCGCACAGCGACTTCGATTTACGACTTCCAGATCAGCAGCGATGAGTCGATCGCATCCATCGAATACGGCTTTAAGGACAAGGCCACGCTGGTGCCGCGAGGGACGGGAGTAGGTGCCACCAACGGTGCCGACCGGCACGGGGTGAGCGCTTCAGGCCAGGAGGGCGGCAAGGTGCTTCACACCTATTCGGCCTACGGTGTGGGTGCTGATGTGATGCTGAGCATCCAGCGGTTCCTGAATCTGACCCCGCCGGGCCGGCAGCGCTACATTAATGAATGGCCGCGGCACGACACGTATGGAACCCCGGATCGTCATGAGTATCACCACTGATCGCGGGGGCGAGGACTTCGCGCGGCTAGCCGAACCGTATCGGCGCGAGTTGATCGCCTTTGGTTACCGCATGCTCGGCTCCGTCGACGACGCCGAAGAAGTCGTGCAGGACGTCTACCTGGACGCGTGGCGGGCCTACGAGGGTTTCGAAGGGCGCTCATCTCTGCGCACCTGGCTGTATCGCATCGCGACCCGGGCGTTCGTGAAGGCCCTTGAGCGCCGCAAGCGTCGCCCGTTGCCATCGGACATACATGCCCCGGCCGCCGACCCCACCGCGCGCGTGCTGGCCGGTGATCCGGAGCTGACCTGGCTGCAGCCGGCCCCCGATTCGTTGCTGGCCGCCACGACGAGCGACCCGGCCACGGTAGTGACTGCGCGTGAAACCATGCGGCTGGCCTTCATCGCCGCGCTCCAACTTCTTCCGCCGCGGCAGCGCGCGGTGCTGATTCTGCGCGAGGTATTGGGTTGGTCTGCAGCCGAAGTCGCGGCGCTGCTCGATCTGAGCGTGGCTGCGGTCAACAGCGCATTACAACGCGCTCGCACACGTCTGCCCGCAGACACCGCTTCGCTGGTGCAGCCGTCTGAGCAGCGCCAGCGTGAACTGCTCGACCGGTATGTGGCCGCGTTTCAAAACGCAAACGTCGACGAACTGGTCGCGGTGCTGACCGAGGACGCACGCTATGAGATGCCACCGTTTATTACGTGGTTTCAGAGCGGCGCGGCGATCGGCGCTTTCCTCGGCCCGCGCATGCGTGCCTTCGGCAAGACCCCAGTCATACGCACTTCGGCGAACGGACAACCCGCTGTCGCCCTGTACCCGGCGACCGCTGACGGCCAGCATCGCCTGCACGCCTTACACGTCCTCACTTTCAACTCGCAGGGTGTCGGCCGAATCGCGGCCTTCATGGACATCCATGCGTTACATCAATTCGACCTGCCTCAGGAGCTGTCGACCGACGCAACATGATGACCGGAGCGACTCATAACCGCCGACCTCGCGATCCGCCCGGAGGCGGCCGAACCAGGGGAATAGCGCAGATTTCAAATACGTCCACTCCGCCAGCAGCCGTCAGCCCCCGGGGGCGCTGATGGCTGCCCACCACCCGCCGCGCTTTTGCGGAACTGAGCCGCCCGCTACGATAAGACGGACCGTCTCGTCTCGTAGGACGGCGGAGTGAGGGTGAATCCGACGGATGGCTGACGACACGATTCAAGCGCTGCTGCGCAAGCGTTTATCCGATCCTGAGGTCGCGGTGAAATACCATGACATGCAATGGACTTGGCGTCAGTACCTGGCGGGCGCCGCGGCGCGGGCCGCCGCCCTGTTGGCCGCCGCCGACCCGCGACGGCCGATGCACATCGGCGCCCTGCTGGGAAACACCCCCGAGATGGTCAGCCAGATGGCTGCGGCCGGGCTCGGCGGCTACGTCCTGTGCGGCCTGAACACCACCCGGCGCGGTGAGGCGCTGGCCGCCGACGTTCGGCGCGCGGACTGCCAGTTTGTCGTCACCGACGCCGAACACCGGCCGCTGCTGGACGGCTTGGACCTCGGGGCAACGCAGGTCCTCGACTCTTCGACACCGCAATGGAGCGAATTCCTCGATGCCGGCGGGGAGCTGAAACCTTACCGCGAGGTCACCGCAATGGACGCCTTCATGATGATCTTCACCTCGGGGACGAGCGGAAATCCCAAGGCGGTGCAGGTATCACACCTCATGGCGACGTTCGCCGGTCTCAACCTGGTCCAGCGCTTCTCCCTCACCGAACAGGACACCTGCTACGTCTCGATGCCGCTGTTTCACTCCAACGCGGTCGTCGCCGGATGGGCGCCAGCGGTGTGCTCCGGTGCCGCCATGGTGCCGGCGAAGTTCTCCGCGAGCAGTTTCCTCGACGACATCCGTCGCCACGGCGCCACCTACATGAACTACGTCGGGAAGCCGCTGGCCTACATCCTCGCCACCGCGGAACGCGACGATGACGCCGACAACCCCCTGCGGGTGGCCTTCGGTAACGAGGCCAACGACAAGGACATCGACGAGTTCGGCCGCCGCTTCGGTGTGCAGGTCGAGGACGGCTTCGGCTCCACCGAGAACGCCGTCATCGTGATCCGCGAGGAAGGCACCCCCAAGGGCTCGATCGGTAAGGGCATGGATGGGATCGCGATCTACAACAGCGACACCGTCACCGAATGTGCGGTGGCCCGATTCGACGCCGACGGGGCGCTCATCAACGCCGACGAAGCGGTCGGCGAGTTGGTCAACACCGCGGGTTCGGGTTTCTTCACCGGCTACTACAACGACCCGGACGCCAATGCCGAACGCATGCGCCACGGCATCTACTGGTCCGGCGACCTGGCCTATCGTGACGCCGACGGCTGGATTTACCTGGCCGGGCGCACCACCGACTGGATGCGGGTGGACGGCGAGAACCTGGCTGCCGCTCCGATCGAGCGGATTCTGTTGCGGCACAGCGCGATCAGCCGTATTGCGGTATACGCCGTCGCGGACGGCCACGTCGGTGACCAGGTGATGGCCGCGGTCGTCCTCAACGACGGCCACACCCTTGCACCCGCCGAATTCGAGGCGTTCCTGGACGCGCAGCCCGACCTGTCTCCCAAGGCCCGCCCACGCTACGTCCGCATCGCCGCCGACCTGCCCAGCACCGCCACCCACAAGGTGCTCAAGCGCCAGTTGATCGCTCAGGGAACCGACATCGGGGCGGGAGAGGTGCTGTGGGAGCGCGAACCTCGGGGCACGGCCTACACCGTCCGTGGCGATCGCAAGGGCGGCGGAGCCGGGCGCTGGGGGCACCTCCCGCTTGCGGGGGACGGGTCGCCACCATCGGCTAGGCAGGGCTCCTCGGTACCCGGCGCCGGATCTGACCCTTCGACCGTCGCACCCGTTTGACGGGGTCTCGGGTTGTGCCGCCGGCGATCTCGTCGCGCAGTTGCGAGATGTTGGAGATCTCCGCGTACAGCCCGCGGATCGCGTAGTCCAACACCGCGAAGGAGTAGCGCTGCTCTGGGTCGTCGGTGATGCCGAGATCGACGGACCGCTGCCGCGACCACAAGGCCTCGTCCAGCCGGGCCCGGGTCGCGTCGAGATGCCGGTCCAAGGTGTCGAGGACGTGTTCGGGGTCCTGGCCGCGGGCCAGCCAGGTTTTGAGAATGACGGGGTGTTTGATGACCACCTGCTCCTGACCCGGGAAGTGCTGGACCCAGCGGCGCAGCGCGTCGAGGCCGGCATCGGTGGTCTCGTACAAGGTGATGGCACGCTTGCCGGATTGTGCGCCGGTTTCGCTGACCAGGCCTCGCTGCAGCAGGCGGGTCAGTTCCCGGCGCACGTGACTGACTGAGGGAGACCAATAGAAGTGGCCCACCGACAGTTCGGCGCGCATCTTGATCTCGCCGGCGGTGAGTTGCTCGTCGTTGGCCGCCAGCACCCCCAGCACCAGATAGGCGGTGACCGGCAGGCCGTTGGTGGTTCTGGGGCTCACGAACTGTCCGTTTCCGCGCCGGTGAAGTACGGGAGCGTCACGTCGGGGCCGACGCCGTGGAATTCCACGCGCACGCGCATGCCGACGTCGAGATCTTCAGGTGCCACGCCGACGACATTGGTCAGCATCTGATAGCCCTCGTCCAGGGTGACGATGGCCGGCGCATAGGGTGGTTCGAATTCCGCTGTGACCGGCCGATAAACGACCGTCCAGCTGTAGATCTCGCCACGGCCGCCGCCCTGTTGCCAGGTGATGTCCTCCGAAAGGCATTGCCGGCAATGCTCGGACGGCGGGAAGTTGGCCAGTCCGCAAGCCGCGCAACGCTGGTAGCGCAGCTCGTGGGACCGGCATCCCTCCCAGAACGGACCGCTGACGTGGCTGCTCGCGTGCGGGACGGGCCCGTTCTGGGGCCGCAATGGATCTGAAGTCACCGTGGTTCACCTCCCAGGATCAGGACCGTTGTGAACAGGGCCCCCGCTCCCCCGTTGCTGCACAACGCGACGTGGGCGTCGGGGACCTGAAGGTCGCCGGCCTGGCCGCGCAGCTGTTGCACCGCGCGGATCGCCCGTTGCATCATCTGCGGATTGGCGCCCGCGTGGCTGAACGACATGGTCCCCCCGTCGGTGGTGATCGGATGGCTGCCGTCGATGGCGATGTGACCGTCGGCGACGAACGGGCCGCCCTCGCCGTCGCCGCAGAAGCCGAAAGCCTCGAGCTGACGGATGATTTCGAAGGAGAACGGGTCGTACAGTTCCAGCACATCGACGTCGTCGCGGCGCAACCCGGCGTGGTTGAACGCGCACTCGGCGGCACGCCGCCCCACCACGCCGTTGACGTGATCGCCGCGCCGCCCGGCGAGGTCGTACGCCGGGGGGTGCTGATAGGACGGGCCGTGAAAATCCGCGCCGCTGCCCAGGACGTAGATGGGTTGACCCGCAACGTCGACGGCATCGATGTTGGCCACCACGAGCGCGCATCCTCCTTCGGAGGTGGTGGCGCAATCCAGGAGATGGAACGGGTCAGCGATGGGCCGGGACGCGGTGATGTCGTCCGGGCTGAATGGCCCACGGTCGTAGTAGACAGCTTCGGGATTCCGGGAGCCGTTGTTGCGAATCGTCGCAGCCACGATCGAAAGTTGTTCGCGCGTCGTGCCGTAGGCATGCATGTGGCGCCGAGCGATGAGCGCGAACTCGGCGGTGGTGAACATGCCCCAAGGAGCGACGAATTCGTTTTCGGGCCGGGTCCAGGGCGCGGTGGCCTCGTGATCCCGGTACTCGCCGGCCTGGGCCGCGACCAGCACCACCACGTCGGCCATGCCGTGCTCGATGGCGGTGACCGCTTCGGTGATCATGCCGACCCCGAAAGCCAGTCCCTGCCAGGCCGGTCCGATACGAAGGTCGTAGATCAACGACGTCGACTGCGGGCTCGCGCTGATGCCGTCGACGTCCTCGAGAGTCAGGCCGGCATCGTCGAGTGCCCCTAAAATCGCCTTGATCGCCAGGCCGCGTGAGGTTTCGCCGTCCAGGCGGCGCCCCTGACGGGTGTTATGCACTCCGACGATCGCCGCGGTGCGCTTCGCCGCTGTCACTGACATTCCATTTGAGTTACAGCCCTTCAGTTTTCGTCCGCGACGACACCCAGGTAGGTGCCGCGGACCTCATATCGTCGCCCGTCGCGGGTGATGGTGCCGATCGCTGTGGCGCGCGCGTCGCCCTTTCCGGTGCCGGCCGCCAAACCGATTTCCACGACGTCGATGCGCACGTCCACCGGCCGTGCCGTCTGTGGGTCGGTGATCTCGACGACCATCGCGACCGCGCGCTCGTCGTCGTCCCATTCGACGCTGATGATGCGATGGCGGGCGGTCAGCTCCATCACTACGGAGTCATGGCGCACCAAAAATCGCACCGGTGCACACAGCTCCCCGGCCCGGGGCGGCACGCACAGGCTGACCGCCATATCACAGACCCGCCGGGCGGGCGCTGACGGTTCCGGACTGCCGCAAGGCGGCGAGGTCCTCCCGGCGGTAGTCCAGGACCTCGGTCAGCACTTCATCGGTGTGTTGGCCGTAGAGCGGCGGCATCCGCCGGATCCAGCGCCGCGGCCTGCCCAGAAACGCGAAAGGCATTCCGGTGCATAGGAAGGAGCCCGCGACGGGATGGTCGACCATCTCCCAGAAGCCGCGGGCCCGAAGCTGCGGATCGGTCAGCAGCGCCGCGGCCGGTGTGACGCGCGCGGCGGCCACCCCGGCCGTGCGCAGCGCCTCGACGGCTTCGCCCACCGACTGCCCCGCAGCCCAAGCGGAGATCAGTTTGTCGAAGTCGTCTGCCCGCTCCGCCCAGCCGGCTTCCTCCAGCCCGGGCCGGCCGAGGAGGCCGGCCAGCGCCGCGCGGGCGGCGCCGTCCATCGCGGCCAGCGCCACCCACTCGTCTTCACCACGGCATCGGTACACGCCCTGGGGGCTGGCTCCCGGACCACGG
>NZ_DASUHS010000074.1:0-3407 GCF_036273375.1 Mycobacterium sp.
GTCCTTGACTTCGTGGCCGAACTTGATGCGGCTGCGGATGTCGAACCTGTTCGCCATATCCTCGAGATGCCGGTAGATCTCCGGCGCGGGCGAATAGGTGCGTGACCATGTCGGGTTCTTGACGAACGAGTACGAGTACAGCAGTGATGGGACGTCGCAGCTGGCACCCGGATACGTTGTGTCGCGCCAGGTTCCACCGACTCGATCGGCGCGCTCCAGCATCACGATGTCGTCGACCCCGGCTTCGGCCAAGCGGATTGCCGCCCCCAGTCCGGTGAAGCCGGCTCCGATGATGAGCGCCGCGTGGGCGCGGTTGTTCGCCATGGTCACGCCGCCGGCTCGTGGGTGAGTTCGGCAACCCAAGTCGGTACCGACGGAAGGAGGGGCCGCGGGTATCGGTCGGAAAGCCACACCATCGAATTCGCCAGCAGGTGATAGGGGTGGCGTGGATTGGTGACCACTCCGGCATAGCGCCTCAGGAAACGATAAGTCGGCACCCGCCTGGTACGTTCGCCGCGATCACCAAGCTCCCTAAATCGTTTCACAGCCCTGTAAAGCCGCTCTGGCTCCATACCCATGGCGGTGATCTCGTTGCGGATCCTGTTGATCAGCGGTGCGCCCATGATCGCACCGATGATGAGACCCGGAGTGGCATTGTGACCGACGAAGTCGATCAGTAACCGTCGGATCTTCGCGTGTCCGATCATGTCGAGAACTTCGAAATCGACTACCAAATGGCGTGATTCGTCATTGTTGATCTTCTCGAAAACCTGGTGGCAAACGGGGTCGTGCACCTCGTCGAGGAGGAATTTCAATAGGGCGCCGTCCAGTGCGACCTCGAGCATCGGAATGACGGTGCCGAGCAGAGACAGTGGCATGTCGTCGGCCCAGCGGTCCAACCAGTCGATCGCCAGTCGTATGTTCACGTTCGGCTCGGGAATCTCGCGGTCCTCGAGCATGCCCCAGCGCTTCATCAGCGCCAGTTCAGCGTTGGCGTGGCGCTGCTCCTCGGCGTGGAAGTAGCGGTAGATCTCGGCGATGGTCGGTGTGGGTGCCTTCTTCGCCAGCGCCGCGAAGCCCCTGGCGCCGATGTTTTCGATCCAGCACAGGTCGGCCATGAAAGCCTTGAGCTGTGGCCGCTGTTCATCACTGATCATTTCGGCGCCGGGTGCGTCCCAATCGATATCGGCGAGCGCCCACTGGCGATCCTTGATCTTGGCGAGCATGGTTTCCATGTCGATGGCCATCGGGAGCTCCTTTTCGTCGGGTGATCAGGGCAGGTTGATGCGGGACACCAGGCCGGCCGCACGCGTATAGGTCTGTGGGGCCAGGCGTTTGATGTTCCAGCCGATCTTGGCGTCGAACTGCGGCATGCAATACAACTCGCCCCGGTCGTGGGCGTCCAAGCAGGTGCGCGCGACCTTCTCCGCGGATAATCCAGTCCAGCGCATCAGTTTTCCGGCCAGTTCGCTGGATTGTTCACTGATGCGGCCGGACTCGAGGATGTTGGTCTTGACGAAGGTGGGGCACAGCACGGTGACTCGCATCGGCGTGCCGGCCAGTTCGGCGGCGAGGGTCTCCGAGAGCGAGAGCACACCGGCCTTGCTGACGTTATAGGCGGCCATACCGGGCGCCGCACCGAACGCCGCCGCCGACGCCACGTTGATGATGCCCCGCGGTGCGTGCGACGGCTCGGCCTCGCGCAGGATCGGGGTGAACACGTGGCAGCCGTGAATGGGACCCCACAGGTTGATACCTAAGGTCCACCGCCAGTCGTCTAGCGGCGCTTCGCCGATGGCGGCACCGCCCGCGCCGACGCCGGCGTTGTTGATCACCAGAGTGGGTGGCGCCGCGAACCAAGACTGCGACTGTTCGGCCAACGCTTGCACGTCCGCGAAGTGCGATACGTCGCAACGGATTGCGACCGCTTTTGCGCCGTGCTGCGTGATGGTGTCTGCCGTGTGCTGCGCGGCCGCCTCGTCAATGTCACTGCACACCACCGCGCCACCGCGCTTGCCCAGTTCGATGGCGAAGGCGGCACCGATGCCGCTTCCGGCGCCGGTCACCACCGCCGAGGCGCCGCGGCTGGTTTTCGACCGATCGAGCAGTTTGCCTAGGGGGCCGAACATGGTCAGTGGACCTCCTCGGTGACGGCGCGCGCATCCTGCAGGGCATGAGCGATGAATCGCGCGACGTAGGCCATGGCCTTGGCGGCCTCGGGTGTCATGCGCGGCAACGCCTGAAAGACGTGCACCTGGTGCGGCCAGATCTGCAGTTCGCATCTGCCACCCGCCGTGCGGATGTCGGCGGCGAGCTGGCGCGCATCCTCCTGCAGCATCTCGGCGCCACCGGCCTGGATCAGGGTGGGGGGAAGCGCGGGGCCGGCGGCGACGTCGAGTGTCAGCCGCTGGTGGGTGAGTTCGACGCCGCTGTGATAGAGGCCGACCAGGCGGACCGCGCTCGCCGCCCGGGTGGCGGGATCGGGGCGGATCCGTTCGCGCGCGAGCGACAGCTCGAACGTTAGGTCGTACAGGGGTGAGAGCAACACCATTGCGGCGGGCGGACTGCTGGCGCCCTCGGGCTGCAGCAGCAAGTCGACCGACAGGTGACCGCCCGCCGAATCTCCGGCGATCACAATCTGTTTCGGCGGCACACCGCAGGTGTCGACCAGCCAGTCCCAGCCCGCGCGGACGTCGTCGGCCGCGGTGGGGAAGCGATGATGCGGCGCAAGTCGGTAATCGATGCAGAACACCGGAAGGCCGGTCAAGGCCGATAGCCAGGATGTCAACCGCCGGTGCGTCTTTGGCGAACACACGGCGTACCCGCTGCCGTGCACGTAGTAAATCGCTTCGGAGACGATCGATGAGCGCTCGGTCTCGCTTGTGGGTGTTCGTGGTCCATAGACCCATTCACCCTTGACGCGGCGGCCGTCGGGCAGCTTGACGTCGACAGATTCGACGCGGGTGCCCGCGAGCGAGGGGCCGAAAGTCCCCATGATCCTGGCGACGATCTGGCGCGATAACCACAGACCCCATGCCCGCTCGGGCGGAATCACGCTGGTGATCGGCCGAAGTGTGTACGTGCTCACCGCTGCCGCGCCGCGGGATCGCAAGGACCCGCGAGCCGGAACGCCGTCCGTCATACAACGCAGTCAACACCAAATGGTGACATTGGTCAATGGCAGATTTGACGGGATTCGGCGAGGGTTGTGTTGCCGGCTGTAGTTCTCGTCCGACTTGGCGGAATTCTCATCTTCGTGACGCCGAAATGGCGGATCCGCCACCAAGATGAGAATCTAGTTAGTGGGCCTAGGCATTGAGCATTGCTTTGGGCGGTACCCGCGCTCTCGGCCTCAGGCTGTTGGATTCGCTAAGTACGTCGTGCACCAGGGCAATTGGGGCCCACCA
>NZ_DASUHS010000075.1:0-25670 GCF_036273375.1 Mycobacterium sp.
TCGGCGTGACGACGAAGGGTCGTTGGATGAGGATCGGGTGTTCGACCATGGCGTCGAGCAACTTGTCATCACTCGCGTCCGCGAGATTCAGCTCGTCGTAGAGCGACTCACGCTTGCGGGCCGCGGCGCGCACGTCGATACCCGCGTCGCGGATGATGTTCACCAGCTCGTCGCGGGTCGGCGGGGTCTTCAGGTACTCGACCACGGTGGGTTCGAAGCCGTTGTCGCGCAACAGGTCCAGCGTTTTGCGGGAGGTGCTGCATTTAGGGTTGTGGTAGATGACGGTATCGGCCATCTAGGCGTCCCCGTCGAACAGCCCGGTGACCGAACCGTTTTCGAAGACGGCGCGGATGGTGCTGGCCAGCAGCGGCGCGATGGACAGGACCGTCAGCTGCGGGAAACGCTTCTCCTCGCCGATCGGCAGGGTGTTCGTCACAATCACTTCCCGGGCGCCGCAGGCGGCCAGCCGCTCGGCGGCCGGATCGGAGAGCACACCGTGGGTGGCCGCGATGATCACGTCACCGGCGCCCTCGTCGCGCAGCAACTTGACCGCGCCGGCGATGGTGCCGCCGGTGTCGATCATGTCGTCGATCAGCACGCAGGTGCGTCCGGCCACCTCGCCGACGACACGGTTGGACACCACCTGGTTGGGCACCCGCGGGTCGCGGGTCTTGTGAATGAAGGCCAGCGGGACGCCGCCCAGCGCGTCGGCCCATTTCTCGGCGATGCGCACCCGGCCGGAGTCGGGCGAGACGACCACCATGTTGCCGTCGGGGTAGTTGTCGCGGATGTAGCCCGTCAGCAGGTTCTGCCCGCGCATGTGGTCGACGGGCCCGTCGAAGAAGCCCTGGATCTGGTCGGTGTGCAGGTCGACGGTGACGATCCGGTCTGCTCCGGCGGTCTTGAGCAGGTCGGCGACCAGCCGCGCCGAGATCGGTTCGCGGCCGCGGTGCTTCTTGTCCTGCCGGGCGTACGGGTAGAACGGCATGACGGCGGTGATCCGCTTGGCGCTGCCCCGCTTGAGGGCGTCGATCATGATCAGCTGTTCCATCAGCCAGTTGTTGACCGGGTCCGGGGCCGACTGTAGGACGAAGGCGTCGCACCCGCGTACCGATTCGTGGAAGCGCACGAAGATCTCGCCGTTGGCGAACTCCCGCGCGGTCTGAGCGGTGACGTGGACGTCGAGCTCTTTGGCGACCTGCTCGGCCAGCTCCGGATGCGCGCGGCCGGAGAAGAGCATCAAATTTTTGCGGTTATCGGTCCAGTCGTGGCTCAACGCACTGCCCTCGCCAAATCGGGGTGGGGGATGGAAGGCCCCATCGTACGAAGCGAATCGTACGGAACTGTGGCCGGGTTGCCAGCTAGCAAATTCACGGTGTCGATTCGGCTTCTGGTGCTTGGCCGGCCGCGGCGCTCTGACCGGCGGCTTTCTCGGCAGCCTCGGCCGCCTGCGCGGCCGCACTGCCCGGGCGCTTGCGGTGCACCCAACCTTCGATGTTGCGTTGCGGACCCGCGGATACCGCCAGCGTCCCGGGCGGGACATCGTTGCGCACCACCGTGCCCGCGCCCGTGTAGGCGCCGTCCCCGACGGTCACCGGCGCCACGAACATGGTGTCCGAGCCGGTGCGCACGTGCGAGCCGATGGTGGTCCGCCGTTTGGATTCGCCGTCGTAGTTGACGAACACGCTGGACGCGCCGATGTTGCTGTGTTCGCCGATGTCCGCGTCCCCGACGTAAGTCAGATGCGGCACCTTGGAGCCGGTGCCGATGGTGGCGTTCTTGGTCTCGACGAACGCGCCGAGCTTGCCGTCGTCGCCCAGCACCGTGCCGGGCCGCAGGTAGGTGAACGGGCCGACGGTCGCGCCGGCACCGATGGACGACGAGATGCCGTGGGTGCGCACCACCGAGGCGCCGTCGCCGACGCTGACGTCGGTCAGGGTGGTGTCCGGGCCGACGACGCAGTGGCTCCCGACCTGAGTGCGGCCGAGCAACTGCGTCCCCGGCTGGATGACCGTGTCGCGCCCGATGCTGACGTCGACGTCGATCCAGGTGGCGGCGGGGTCGACGATGGTGACGCCCGCCATCTGGTGGGTCGCGATGATGCGGCGGTTCAGTTCGGCGCCCAGCTGCGCGAGTTGGACCCGGTTGTTGACGCCGGCCACCAGCGCGCTGTCGTCGACGTGGCGGGCGTGGATGGCCAGGCCGTCGCCGCGCAGGATCGCGATGACGTCGGTCAGGTAAAGCTCCTGCTGGGCGTTGTTGGAGCTCAACCGGTTCAGCGCGGAGCGCAGCGCCGCGGTGTCGAAGGCGTAGACGCCGGCGTTGACCTCACGGATCTCGCGTTGCGAGGGTGTGGCGTCGGCGTGTTCCACGATCGCCATGACCTCGTTGTCCTGGGTGCGCAGGATGCGGCCGTAGCCGCTGGGGTCGCTCACCGTCGTGGTCAGCACGGTGACCGCGGCCGGCGCCGCGCTGTGGGTGGCGATCAGGTCGGCCACGGTGTCGGCATCCAGGAGCGGGGTGTCGCCCGAGGTGACAACGACGACTCCGGCGTAGTCGGGGGGCAGCGCGGACAGGCCGCAGAGCACGGCGTCGCCCGTGCCGCGGGGGTGATTCTGCAGCGCCACCTCGACGGGACGTCCCAGGGCGTCGGCCCAGTCGGCCACTAGCGGGGCGATGCGCTCATGATCATGGCCCAGGACGACGGCCAGGTGCTGGGGAGCCACCTTGGTGATCGCGTGCAGGAGATGGGACAGCATGCTGCGCCCACCGATGGTGTGCAGGACTTTTGGGGTGTCCGACCGCATCCGGGTGCCGGGCCCGGCCGCCAGCACCAGGACCGCGGTATCACCAGGAGACGACATCAACCCTCCTCTTTGGGTTTGTCCCGCGCGGGCTGCGCGCGGGAGCGCCGACACGCCGTCAAGCGTGTCACTTCAGCTGCGGTGAAGGCAAAAAACGATGGGATATCGCAACAAGCAAGTGAAGCTCCGTCGCCAGGACTCGAACCTGAACTATCTGAACCAAAATCAGAGGTGCTGCCGATTACACCACGACGGATCGCTAACCCATGGCGAGCGGCGGGTTGACACCGACCGCGCCAAGAAGACTTTAGTCTGGCGACGATGCGGGCCGCTTGTCGGCCGTTGACCGATACGCTGATTGACGTGGCCGTGCTGGACAAGGAACCGGACAAAGAGGTGCGGGCGCCGCGCGCGCGGATGACCGGCACCGAGCGCCGCCAACAGCTGGTCGGCATCGCGCGCACGCTGTTCGCCGAACGCGGGTATGAAGGCACCTCGATCGAGGAGATCGCGCTGCGCGCCAACGTGTCCAAGCCGGTCGTCTACGAGCACTTCGGCGGCAAGGAAGGCCTGTACGCCGTCGTCGTCGACCGCGAGATGTCGGCACTGCTGGACGGCATCACCTCGTCGCTGACCAACAACCGGTCGCGGGTGCGCGTCGAGCGGGTCGCACTGGCCCTGCTCACCTACGTCGAACAGCGCACCGACGGCTTCCGGATCATGATCCGCGACTCGCCGGCCGCGATCAGCTCGGGCACCTACTCCAGCCTGCTCAATGATGCCGTCAACCAGGTCAGCTCCATCCTGGCCGGCGACTTCTCCCGTCGTGGCCTGGATCCCGGGCTGGCGCCGCTGTACGCCCAGGCGCTGGTCGGCTCGGTGTCGATGACGGCGCAGTGGTGGCTCGATACTCGGGAGCCCAAGAAGGAAGTGGTGGCCGCCCACCTGGTCAACCTGATGTGGAATGGGCTGACCCATCTGGAGGCCGACCCTCGACTGCAGGACGAGTAGCCGGCTAACCCGATGGTGGCGACCCGCCGCGCCCGGCTACGCCGCGCTTGCGATCGCCACTAACCGCTGTCGCGGGCCAGCAGGTCGGCAACGGTCTCCCGGCGAACCAGTTCGCGGGCGCGCCCATCCTCGACCGCCACCAGCGCGGGGCGGCCGATCATGTTGTAGTTCGACGCCATTTGGATTCAACGTGCGCCCGCCGGTATCCCGGTGGTGTCTTTCTTACGATGCCTTGACGACGGCGAGCTCGATATTTGACGGGATTCGGTGTGTCCGGCGTCGCCCCTAGAATGGAATTCATCATGACCGCACCGGGGGCTGCTCGCCCAGAAACCCCGATCGCGGGGCTCGTTGAATTGGCGCTCACCGCGCCGACCTTCCAGCAGCTGACCGACAGCGCGGCCGCTTCGCCGGCCGAGTTGAGCCTGGTGGGTCCAGCCAGCGCACGGCTATTTGTCGCCAGTGCGCTGGCGCGGTTGGGTCCTCTGCTCGTAGTCACCGCGACCGGGCGCGAAGCCGATGACTTGACCGCCGAACTGCGCGGCGTCTTCGGCGATGCCGTCGCGGTCTTCCCGTCGTGGGAAACGCTGCCGCACGAGCGACTTTCGCCCGGCGTCGACACCGTCGGCGCCCGTTTGACGGTGTTGCGCCGACTGGCCCATCCCGACGACGCGCGGCTGGGTCCGCCCCTGCAGGTGGTGGTGACCGCCGTGCGCTCGCTGCTGCAGCCGATGACGCCGCAGTTGGGGCTGGTGGAGCCGGTCACGTTGAGCGTCGGTGTGGAAATCGAATTCGAGGGCGTGATCACCCGGCTTGCCGAGCTGGCCTACACCCGGGTGGACATGGTCGGCCGGCGCGGCGAATTCGCCGTCCGCGGAGGCATTCTCGACGTCTTCTCGCCGACCGCCGAGCACCCGGTGCGCATCGAGTTCTGGGGCGACGAGGTCAGCGAGATGCGGATGTTCTCGGTCGCCGATCAGCGCTCGATCCCGGACATCGAGGTAGACACCCTGATCGCGGTGGCCTGCCGTGAACTGCTGCTGACCGATGAGGTGCGGTTGCGCGCCGCCGAGCTGGCGGCGCGGCACCGCACCACCGAGCCCGCCATCACCGGCAGCGTCACCGACATGCTGGCCAAGATCGCCGAGGGCATCGCGGTCGACGGCATGGAGGCGCTGCTGCCGGTGCTTCGGCCCGGCGAGCACGTTCTGCTGACCGACCAATTGGCCGAGCGCACACCGGTCTTGCTCTGCGATCCGGAAAAGGTTCGCACCCGGGCCGCCGACCTGATCAAGACCGGCAGCGAATTCCTCGAAGCGTCGTGGTCGGTGGCCGCCTTGGGTACCGACGCCCCGGTCGACGTGGCGCAGTTCGGCGGATCGGGTTTCGCCGAACTCGATGACGTGCGAGGCGCGGCGGCCCGCGGCGGCCATCCGTGGTGGACGCTGAGCCAGCTGTCGGACGAGTCGGCCGTAGAGCTCGAGATCCGGTCGGCGCCGTCGGCCCGCGGGCACCAGCACGACATTGACGGCATATTCGCGATGCTGCGCGCGCACGTCAGCACGGGCGGCTATGCCGTCGTCGTCGCACCCGGCACCGGCACCGCGCATCGCGTGGTGGAACGGCTGGCCGAATGTGACACCCCCGCCGCCATGCTCGAATCGGGTGCCGCGCCCAAGCCCGGCGTGGTCGGTGTGCTCAAGGGACCGCTGCACGACGGCGTCATCATCCCCGGCGCCACGTTGGTGGTGATCACCGAGACGGACCTGACCGGCAGCCGGGTGGCGGCCGTCGAGGGCAAGCGTTTGGCGGCCAAGCGGCGCAACACCGTTGATCCGTTGGCGCTGACCGCCGGTGATCTGGTGGTGCACGACCAGCACGGCATCGGCCGGTTCGTGGAGATGGTCGAGCGCACCGTCGGGGGCGCCCGGCGCGAGTACCTGGTGCTCGAATACGCCTCGAGCAAGAACCGTGGTGGCGCGGCACAAAATACAGACAAGCTGTATGTGCCGATGGATTCGCTGGACCAGCTGTCGCGGTACGTCGGCGGGCAGGCGCCCGCGCTGAGCAAACTGGGCGGCAGCGACTGGACCAACACCAAGACCAAGGCCCGCCGCGCCGTGCGCGAGATCGCCGGTGAGCTGGTATCGCTGTACGCCAAGCGGCAGGCCAGCCCCGGGCACGCATTCGGCCCGGACACCCCCTGGCAGGCCGAAATGGAGGACGCGTTCGGCTACACCGAGACGGTTGACCAGCTGACCGCGATCACTGAGGTCAAGGGGGATATGGAAAAGCCGATCCCGATGGACCGGGTGATCTGCGGCGACGTCGGCTACGGCAAGACTGAGATCGCGGTGCGGGCGGCGTTCAAGGCGGTCCAGGACGGAAAGCAGGTCGCCGTGCTGGTGCCCACCACGCTGCTGGCCGACCAGCATCTGCAGACCTTCGGCGACCGGATGACCGGATTCCCGGTGACCGTCAAGGGTCTGTCCCGGTTCACCGACGGGGCCGAATCCAAGGCAGTCATCGAGGGCCTGGCCGACGGATCGGTGGACGTGGTGATCGGCACGCACCGGCTGCTGCAGACCGGGGTGCGCTGGAAGGATCTCGGCCTGGTCGTGGTCGACGAGGAGCAACGGTTCGGCGTCGAGCACAAAGAGCACATCAAGTCGCTGCGCACCCACGTCGACGTGCTGACCATGAGCGCCACCCCCATTCCGCGGACGCTGGAGATGAGCCTGGCCGGGATCCGCGAGATGTCGACGATCCTGACGCCGCCCGAAGAGCGGTATCCCGTGCTGACTTACGTCGGCCCACAGGATGACAAGCAGATCGCGGCAGCCCTGCGGCGCGAGCTGCTGCGCGACGGGCAGGTGTTCTACGTGCACAACCGGGTCAGCTCGATCGACCGGGCGGCGGCCCGGATCCGGGAGCTGTTGCCCGAGGCGCGGGTGGTCGTCGCGCACGGGCAGATGCCCGAAGAACGGCTGGAGCGCACGGTGCAGGGGTTCTGGAACCGCGAATACGACATCCTGGTGTGCACCACGATCGTGGAGACCGGGCTGGACATCTCCAACGCCAACACGCTGATCGTGGAGCGCGCCGACACGTTCGGTCTCTCGCAGCTGCACCAGCTGCGCGGCCGGGTCGGCCGCAGCCGAGAGCGCGGCTACGCCTACTTCCTGTATCCGCCGCACTCGCCGCTGACCGAGACGGCCTACGACCGGCTGGCCACCATCGCGCAGAACAACGAGCTGGGCGCCGGCATGGCCGTCGCGATGAAGGACCTCGAAATCCGAGGCGCCGGCAACGTGTTGGGAGTCGAGCAGTCCGGGCACGTCGCCGGGGTCGGATTCGACCTGTACGTCCGGTTGGTAGGCGAGGCGGTGGAGGCCTACCGGGCGGCAGCCGACGGCCAGACCGTCACGACCACCGAGGAGCCCAAGGACGTGCGGATCGACCTGCCGGTCGACGCGCACCTGCCGCCGGACTACATCGCCAGTGACCGGCTGCGCCTGGAGGGGTACCGGCGGCTGGCCGCGGCGGCCTCCGACGGCGAGATCGATGCGGTTGTCGAGGAACTCATCGACCGGTACGGCGCGCTGCCCGAACCGGCCCTGCGGCTGGTGGCGGTGGCGCGGCTACGGCTGCTGTGCCGCACCGCCGGCATCACCGAGGTGTCGGCGGCGTCGGCGTCGACCGTGCGGCTCTCGCCGATGACGTTGCCCGATTCGGCTCAGGTGCGGCTCAAGCGGGTGTATCCGGCCGCGAGCTACCGCGCCACGACGTCGACGGTGCAGGTTCCCATCCCGCGAGCCGGCGGGGTGGGCGCGCCGCGATTGCGCGATGTCGAGCTGGTGCAGATGGTGGCCAACCTGGTGACGGCACTGCAGGGCAAGCCGCAGACAGATATTGGTATAACGAGTGAACTGCCTGCAGCGATGGCAATTGAGGAGCGACAGGCGCGATGATGTGCGCGGGCGACGATATGGCGCGCAGCGTCAAAAAGGACGAGGAGGGGTGCTTATGATCGTCGTCTTGTTCGACCCCCGCCGTCCCTCGCTGGTGCCCATCGAAGCCATCGAGCACCTGTCCGGCGAGGTGCAATACACCGAAGAGATGCCCGTCGCGGTGCCCTGGTCGCTGTCCGCGGCGCGCCCGGTGCACTCGGGTGAAGACGCCCCGGTGCTGCTGTCGTCGGATCCCGACCACCCCGCCGTCGTCGCCCGGTTGGCGGCCGGTGCCCGGCTGATCTCGGCGCCCGAGACACCGCGTGGTGAACGGCTGGTCGATGCCGTGGCGATGATGGACAAACTGCGCACCGCCGGGCCGTGGGAAAGCGAGCAAACGCACGACTCACTGCGCAGATTTCTGCTGGAGGAGACCTACGAACTGCTCGACGCGGTCGGCAGCGGCAACGCCGACCAGTTGCGCGAAGAGCTAGGCGACGTGCTGCTGCAGGTGCTGTTCCACGCCCGCATTGCCGAGGACGCGTCGCAGTTCCCCTTCACCATCGACGACGTCGCCGCCACCCTGATGCGCAAACTGGGCAATCGGGTACCGGGAGTGCTTGCCGGGCAATCTATTTCGCTCGAAGAACAGCTGGCGCAGTGGGAAGAGCGCAAGGCGGCCGAGAAGCCGCGGAAATCGGTGATGGACGATGTGCACACGGGACAGCCCGCATTGGCGCTGGCCCAGAAGGTCATTGCGCGTGCCGGCAAAGCGGGCCTGCCCGCCGACCTGATCCCTGAGGCGATCAGCTCGATTTCAGTGTCGGCCGACATTGATGCCGAAAGTGCCCTGCGCGCCGCCGTTCTGGACTTCGTGGAGACGGTCCGCGGAGTCGAGCGGACGATCTCGGCCGCACGCCGCGGCGCCGACGTTCCCGAGGAGTTCGACGTGGCGCCGCTCGGCGAGATCTCCGAGGAGGAGTGGCGTGAGCACTGGCCGGCCGATGCACCGGCACTCGACGATCGACCGCAGGAGTCGGCGGCCGATGCCGACGGCGAAGCCGACTCCGACATGGTCGAGGTGGAATCCAGCGCCGACGCCACGGCCGGCGACGCCTGACGGAACGGCAACGCCGTTACCGCGGCACCGCCGCGCCCTATTTCGCACTTTCGCCCGCGGGTGCGAGCGATCACCGGAATGTTTGCCGAATTGTCACCGGCCGCTCGGTAATATCGCGGATGAGGTTGCGAGTCCCCGTGGTCGGCATAGGTCTGGCCGCGCTAGCCAAAGCGACCAGCAGCTAACCGGGAATTAGCTGAAACCGACGATAGGTCGGTGCGCCGAGGCCCGAGGCAACCGGGTAGTTCCCGAACGCATGGGACGATGGTGTTGCGGAAGTTGGTGCAGGCGAGTGTGGGGAGCTCAGGAAAGCATGGTGTCGCCGAGGCGTTGGATGCGCGCGGCCGCCGTGATCGGCGCGACCGCGATCGTTCTGGCTTCCAGCTGTACCTGGCAGCTCAGCCTGTTCATTCCCGACGGCGTCCCGCCACCGGCCGGGGACGCGGTGCCGGCGGTGGACACTCATGCCAGCGGCCGGCCCGCGGATCAGTTGCGGGAGTGGGCGCAACAGCGTTCGGCGGGGCTGGAGATCCCGGTGATCGCGCTCGAGGCCTACGCCTATGCGGCCCGCGTCGCCGAAGTCGAGAACCCGAAATGCCACATCGCCTGGACCACCCTGGCCGGCATCGGCCAGGTCGAGAGCCACCACGGCACCTATCGCGGCGCGCGGCTGGCCCCCAACGGCGATGTGAGCCCCCCGATTCGGGGTGTCCGCCTCGACGGCAGCGGCGGCACGCTGCGCATCGTCGACGCCGAGGAAGCCGTCACTGACGAAGACGGCGTGACGCGCGCCATGGGGCCGATGCAGTTCATCCCGGAAACCTGGCGGCTCTATGGTGTCGACGCTCACAACGACGGCCGGGTCAGCCCGGACAACATCGACGACGCCGCGCTCGCGGCGGCCGGCTACCTATGTTGGCGCGGAAAGGATCTCGCGACGCCCCGCGGCTGGATCACCGCGCTGCGCGCCTACAACAATTCCGGTGTCTACGCCCGGGCGGTCCGCGATTGGGCAACCGCTTACGCGAAAGGTCACCCGCTGTAGCAGGATGGATCGCTGACCGGCGAAAGCACGCACCGGCGACGACGCAAGGAGAACTCAGTGCCGATTATCGAACAGGTCGGGGCCCGCGAGATCCTCGATTCCCGCGGTAACCCGACAGTTGAGGTCGAGATAGCCCTGATCGACGGAACCTTTGCCCGCGCGGCGGTGCCGTCCGGCGCGTCGACGGGTGAGCACGAGGCCGTCGAGCTCCGCGACGGCGGCGAGCGTTACGGCGGCAAGGGTGTGCGGAAAGCGGTGCAGGCCGTGCTGGACGAGATTGGTCCGGCGGTGATCGGCCTGAACGCGGATGATCAGCGGCTGGTGGACCAGGCGCTGCTGGATCTGGATGGCACGCCCGACAAGTCGAGGCTGGGCGGCAACGCGATTCTGGGCGTGTCCCTGGCCGTGGCCAAGGCCGCCGCCGATTCCGCCGAGCTGCCACTGTTCCGTTACCTCGGCGGCCCGAACGCACACATCCTGCCGGTGCCGATGATGAACATCCTCAACGGTGGCGCGCACGCCGACACCGCCGTCGACATCCAGGAGTTCATGGTCGCACCGATCGGTGCGCCCAGCTTCGCCGAAGCGCTGCGCTGGGGCGCCGAGGTGTATCACGCGCTGAAGTCGGTGCTCAAGAAGGAGGGTCTGAGCACGGGCCTTGGCGACGAGGGCGGTTTCGCCCCCGACGTCGCCGGCACCACCGCGGCCCTGGATCTGATCAGCCGGGCCATCGAGTCGGTCGGTTTCAAGGTCGGCGCCGACGTGGCGCTGGCCCTCGACGCGGCCGCCACCGAGTTTTTCACCGACGGCACCGGCTACAAGTTCGAGGGCGCCACCCGCACCGCCGAGCAGATGGCGGAGTTCTACGCGGGGCTGCTCGGCTCGTACCCACTGGTGTCCATCGAAGACCCGCTGTCAGAAGACGATTGGGACGGCTGGGCGACGTTGACCGCGTCGATCGGTGAACGGGTGCAGCTGGTCGGCGACGACATCTTCGTCACCAATCCCGAGCGGTTGGAAGAGGGCATCGACAAGGGCGTCGCAAACGCGTTGCTGGTCAAGGTGAATCAGATCGGCACGCTGACCGAGACGTTGGACGCCGTCGCGCTGGCGCACCACAGCGGCTATCGCACGATGATGAGCCACCGCAGCGGCGAGACCGAGGACACCACGATCGCCGACCTGGCGGTGGCCGTCGGCAGCGGGCAGATCAAGACCGGTGCGCCGGCCCGCGGCGAGCGCGTCGCCAAGTACAACCAACTGCTGCGGATCGAGGAGGCGCTCGGTGACGCGGCCCGCTACGCCGGCGACCTGGCCTTCCCGCGGTACGCCGTGGAGGCGAAATAGCTTGACGTTCAACGGCTGACATGGCTGACGCGAAACGGCCCGACTCGAAGCGGCGCTCCCCGGCATCCCGCCCGGGGAAGGCCGGCGATTCGGGTCGGGGCCGTCGCACGGCCAAGCCGTCCTCCAAGCCGTCTTCGCGGCCGTCGCCGACGGCGAACCAGGCCGGCCGGACCCCCACGCGGACGCAGCAAGAGCATGTCGTCGAACCCATCACGCGGCAGGCCGCCGAATCCGTTGAGCAGCGCTCCGAGCAACGGCTGGGTTTCACCGCGCGCCGCGCGGCGGTGCTGGCCGCGGTGATCTGCGTGCTGACGTTGACCATCGCCGGCCCGGTGCGCACCTACTTTGCGCAGCGCACCGAGATGAATCAGCTGGCCGCCACCGAGGCGGCGCTGCGCAGCCAGGTCGCGGACTTAGAGCAGCGGAAGGCCAAACTTGCTGACCCGGCCTACATTGCGGCGCAGGCCCGCGAGCGGCTCGGCTTCGTCAAGCCCGGCGACATCCCGTTCCAGGTTCAGCTTCCGCCGTCGGCGGCCGAGCCCACGCAGCCGGGATCCCCGTCGGCGAAGCCGGCCAACGGCGATCCCTGGTACACGTCGCTGTGGCACACCATCGCCGACGCCCCGCACCTGCCGCCGGCCAATTCGCCTGCGCCCCCGCCGCCCCCGGCCGAACCGGAATCACCCGGTCCGGTGCCCCCACCGAATCCCACGGGTCCCGGTGGCTGATCATGCCGACCTGGAAGCGGTGGCACGCCAGCTCGGGCGCGAGCCGCGCGGGGTACTCGAAATCGCCTACCGTTGCCCCAATGGTGAACCCGGCGTGGTGAAGACGGCGCCGAAACTGCCTGACGGCACGCCGTTTCCGACGTTGTACTACCTGACCCATCCGGCGCTGACGGCCGCCGCCAGCAGGCTGGAGACCACCGGGTTGATGCGCGAGATGACCGAGCGACTGGCCCAGGACGCCGAGCTGGCGGCCGCGTACCGGCGCGCCCACGAGTCATATCTGGCCGAACGAGACGCGATCGAATCCCTGGGGACCACGTTCTCCGGCGGCGGGATGCCCGACCGGGTCAAGTGTCTGCACGTGCTGATCGCCCATTCGCTGGCCAAGGGACCCGGCGTCAATCCGTTCGGCGACGAGGCGCTGGCGATCCTGGTCGACGAGCCCGCGATGGCCGGCATTTTGGTGGCCGGCCAATGGTGAGCGGCAGGCTCGCGGGAATCGACTGCGGTACCAACTCAATCCGATTGCTGATCGCCGACGTCGACGGTGGCCGGCTGCGCGATGTGCACCGGGAGACGCGCATTGTGCGGCTGGGTCAGGGTGTCGACGCCACCGGTCAGTTCGCGGCGGCCGCGATAGCACGCACCCGCGGGGCGCTCACCGATTACGCGGCCTTGATCAACGAGCACGGTGCGCGGCGGGTGCGAATGGTGGCCACATCCGCCGCCCGCGATGTCACCAACCGCGACGCCTTCTTTGCGATGACGGCCGACGTGTTGGGTGCGGTGCTGCCCGGATCGGTGGCGGAGGTGATCACCGGCGCCGAGGAGGCCGAGCTCTCGTTTCGTGGAGCGGTCGGCGAGTTGGACAGTGCGGCTGGTCCTTTCGTCGTCGTCGACCTGGGTGGCGGGTCCACCGAGATCGTCGTCGGCACCGATGCTGAAGGTGGAGTGACGGCAAGCTACTCGGCCGACATCGGCTGCGTCCGGCTGACCGAGCGCTGCCTGCATTCGGACCCGCCGTCGCCCGAGGAGGTCGCGGCGGCGCGTCGGGTGGTGCGCGAACGGCTCGAGGTCGCGCTGGGGGTGGTGCCCGTGGAGGGGACGAAGACGTGGGTCGGACTGGCCGGCACCATGACCACGTTGTCCGCGCTGGCCCATAATTTGACGTCGTATGACTCTGCGGCCATTCATCTTTCGCGCGTTCCCGGCGACGACCTACTGTCGGTATGCGAACGGCTGATCGGTATGACGCGGGCCGAGCGCGCGGCGCTCCCGCCGATGCACGAGGGTCGGGCCGACGTGATCGGCGGGGGTGCGATCGTGGTCGAGGAGTTGGCGCGCGAGCTGCGCGCCCGCGCGGGCATCGACGAGTTGACCGTCAGCGAGCACGACATCCTGGACGGCATCGTGTTGTCGCTAGCCGACTAAGTCACACACGCCACACCCGTCTCTGTGGAAGTGGGCACGCGGCCGCGCAACCCACGCAGCCCATGCAACCCACGCGGCTCACGCCTCGAATCGATAACCCATGCCCGACTCGGTCAGCAGATGCTTGGGATGCGACGGGTCGTTTTCGAGTTTGCGGCGCAGCTGCGCGAGATACACACGCAGGTAGTGCGTTTCGGTTGCGTACGCCGGGCCCCACACCTCTTTGAGCAGTTCCTCACGGCCGACCAGTTTGCCGCGATTGCGGACGAGGACCTCGAGCATCCCCCACTCGGTCGGGGTGAGGTGGACTTCGCTGCCGTTCTTGGTGACCTTCTTGGCGGCCAGGTCGACGGTGAATGATTCGGTCTCGATCATCGGTTGCTCCAGTTCGGAGGCGGCGGTGTTGCGCCGCACAGCCGCCCGCAGCCGCGCCAAGAACTCATCCATCCCAAAGGGTTTCGTCACATAATCGTCGGCGCCGGCGTCCAGCGCTTCGACCTTGTCCGACGAATCGGTGCGCGCCGACAACACGATGACGGGTGCGGTGAGCCAGCCGCGCAGACCGGCCAGCACATCGATGCCGGAGATGTCGGGCAGGCCGAGGTCGAGGATCACCACGTCAGGTTTGTGCTCGGCGGCCGCGCGCAATGCGCCGGCACCGCTGGACGCGGTGATTACCTCATAGCCCCGCACGGTCAGGTTGATGCGCAGCGCACGCAGGATCTGCGGTTCGTCGTCGATGACCAGGACCCTCGTCATACGCGCCGCTCTCCCCCGCAAGCGGGAGGTGCCCCCACCGCATCGCTGCGCTCTGCATCGTCGTCGGCGCGCGTCATAACGCATCCATCGCTTGTGGCGCAGCCATATCCACGATCACGGTCAGCCCGCCTCCCGGGGTGTCGGTGGCCGTAATCGTCCCGCCCATCGCTTCGACGAAGCCCCGCGCCACCGACATCCCCAGGCCGACACCGATGGTGTTGTCGTTATCGCCGAGGCGCTGAAACGCTTCGAAGATCTGTTCCTCGGCCCCATGCGGAATCCCGGGGCCTTCGTCGACGACGTTGATCAGCACGCGATCACCCACCCGACCGGCGTTCACCCGGACCACACAGTTGGGCGCGTAGCGCAACGCGTTGTCGATCAGGTTGGCCAGCATTCGTTCCAGCAACCCTGCGTCGGCCATCACTATGGCGTCGGCCACGTCGACCTTGACCCGATCGATGGCAGACCGGAAGAAACCGGTGGCACCCTTGCCGATGCTGACCAGCGCCCGTTGCACGGTCTCCTCCAAATACACCCGGCTCAGCTCCGGGTGGATCACCCCGGCGGCCAGACGCGATGAGTCGAGCAGGTTTCCGACCAGCGCGGTCAGCTGGTCGATCGACTCCTCGATGGTGGCCAGCAATTCCGCGGTGTCGGCGGGGGAGAAGGCGACGTCCTCGGCGCGCAGGCTGGAGACGGCGACCTTGGCCGCGGCCAGCGGCGTGCGCAGGTCGTGGCTGACCGCCGACAGGAGTGAGCGCCGAAGTTCGTCGGCCCGGACGATCGCCTCGGCCCGGCTCGCCTCTTCGGCGAGCTCACGCTGTCTGATCAAACCCGCGGCCTGCCTGGCCACCGCGCCGAGCACCCGCCGGTCGCGCGCGGAGAGCTTTCGGCCCGCCAGCAGCATCCAGAACTCGTCGTCGCCGACTTCGATCGCGGTGTCGGCGGAATCGACGGTGGCGCAGGGATTCCTGCCGACACAGGCGATAACCTCGCCCTTCTTACCACCCGCTCGCGCTTCCTCGCCGGGCTCCCGCAGCATGCTGACCGCACGCTGGGTGTACGTCTCGCGCACCCGTTCGAGCAGCGTCTCGAGATCGGCGCCCCGCAGTACCGAACCCGCGAACAGGGTCAGCAGCTCGGCCTCCTGCGAAGCGCGGCGGGCCTCCCGGGTGCGTTTGGCCGCGAAGTCGACCAACACCGCGACGGCGACCGCGATGAGCAGCAGCACCAATTCGGTGATGGCGCTGTTGGGTTCGGCGATGGTGAAGCTGTGCCGCGGTGCGATCAGGAAGTAGTTCAGCAGCAGCCCGGACAACACGGCCGAAAGTGCCGCGGGCGCAACGCCTCCCAACAGGCCGACCAGCAGCACCCCGACGAAGAACAACGCACTCTCGCCGCCGGTGTCCAGATACGGGTCCAGCGTCGTGACCGTGATCGCGCAGATGACCGACGGCACGATGAAGGCCGCCAACCACGATGCCACCCGCCGCTCGCGCGGCGCGAGCGAGGACGCGCGAAAGCCGCGTCTGGACTCCCCGTGGGTGACCAAGTGCACGTCGATCTTTCCCGACAGCTCGACGATCCTCGGGCCGATCCCCTCCTCGAACAGCCGCGCCCAGCGCGATCGCCGCGAGGTGCCGATCACCAGCTGGGTGGCGTTCATCTCGCGGGCGAACTCGAGCAGTGCCGTGGGCACCTCGTCACCAACCACGGTGTGCATCGACGCGTCCAGGCTGTTCGCCAACTCACGGATCTTGGCCATCCGCGACTCCGACAGGCCGGCCAGCCCGTCGCCGCGAATGACGTGCACCACCATCAGCTCGGCGGTGGATTTCGATGCGATCCGCGAGGCCCGTCGCACCAGCGTCTCGGATTCGGGACCACCGGTGACCGCCACGACGACCCGCTCGCGGGCCTCCCACGTGTCGGTGATCTTGTTCTCTGCGCGGTATTTGGCCAGCGCGGTGTCGACCTGGTCGGCAAGCCACAGCAACGCGAGTTCCCTTAGCGCGGTCAGGTTTCCGCGACGGAAGTAGTTGGACAGCGCCGCATCGATGCGATCCGGTGCGTAGACGTTTCCATGCGATAACCTGCGGCGTAACGCTTCTGGTGTGATGTCGATGAGCTCGACCTGAGACGCCTGTCGGACAACCGAGTCCGGTACCGTCTCCTTTTGCTCTATGCCGGTGATCTGGGCGACGACGTCGTTCAGGCTTTCCAGGTGTTGCACGTTGACCGTTGAGATCACTGTGATCCCGGCGCCGAGCAGTTCCTCGACGTCTTGCCATCGCTTGGCATTCTTGCTGCCCGGTGTGTTGGTGTGTGCGAGTTCGTCGACGAGGACGACCTGGGGGCGGCGCTCGAGGACCGCCGGTACGTCAAGTTCGGCGAAGCTGCCGCCACGATAGTAAATGTGGCGCGCCGGGATGAGCTCGATGCCCTCAAGCAGCTCAGCGGTTTTCGACCGTCCGTGGGTTTCCACCACGCCCGCCACCAGATCGGTGCCACGCCCCAGTCGCCGATGTGCCTCGCCCAGCATCGAGTACGTCTTACCCACGCCCGGAGCCGCACCGAGGTAGATGCGCAGCTCCCCGCGTTTGGGATGGTGGTCGCGGAGGCTGGCGTCGCTCACGTCAACCATCATCCCCCTCGGCGCTAACTCGTGGCCGGATACCGGTGGTCGAGTTGCAGATTTAGTTGCAGCACATTGACCGATGGTTCGCCGAAAAACCCGACTCCGCGGCCGCTGCTGTTCTGCGCGACCACCTCACGTATCTGATGTGGGCTGACGTGGCGCATCTTGGCGACCCGCGCCACCTGGATGTCGGCATAGGCGGGTGAGATGTTCGGGTCCAGGCCGCTGCCGCTGGCGGTCACCGCGTCGGCCGGCACCGCCGGGTCGGCGGCTGCGGCGCCGCGGATGGGCACGGTCTGCCCGATCGAGTAGTCCTCGCCGTACTTGGCGCATTCGACCCGCACGCCCTCGTAGAGGGTGAGGAACGGTGTGGTCGTCGATCCGCACGGCTCGTTGACGCTGACCACCCGGGTCGGGCGGACGACGTTGCCGCGCGCGTCGCGCGGACCGATAACCGACAACACCGCACCCACACCACCGCCGGTGCAGAATGGCCTTGACCCATCGACCCCTTCCAGCTTGCCCACCGCGGCGCTGCGCGAGCACACGGTCGTCAACAGGCTCGGTTTGAAGCCGGCGTCCGACGCCGACTTGCCGGCCGCCAGTTGCGACGGATCGGCGGGCGTGTCGACGATGCTTTCGGGCCCCAGGTTGCTGCCCCCCGACGACGTCGGGTCATACCCGTTGCCGGCCGCCGAGGGGCGGCTCTGGAAATACTGCGGCAGTGCGTTGCCGTCCTTGTCGGTGAACGACTGGCCGATCAATCTGCTGCCTACCCGCTTTCCCTCGGCGATGAGAATCGACCCCTCGGCCTGGTCGTGCAATCCGGGAAACTGCGCGACCACCCAGATGAACAGGGGATAGCCCAGGCCGGTGATCACGGTCAGCACCAGCAGCGTGCGCAATGCCGCCCAGTGCAGGCGAACGAAATTCGACAAAGACATGTCAGGACATCCCTGGGATGAATTGGACGATCAGATCGATCAACTTGATTCCGATGAACGGGGCGACGATGCCGCCGAGACCATAGACATAGAGGTTGCGGCTCAACAGTTTTGACGCGCTGTTCGGCGTATACCGCACACCGCGCAGCGATAGCGGGATCAGCATGACGATGATGATTGCGTTGAAGATGACCGCGGACAGGATCGCCGACTGCGGGCTGTGCAGCCGCATCACGTTGAGCAGGTCCAGCCCTGGGAACAGCGCGACGAACATTGCCGGGATGATCGCGAAATACTTGGCAATGTCATTGGCGATCGAGAAGGTGGTCAGGGCACCCCGGGTGATCAGAAGTTGCTTGCCGATCTCTACGATCTCAATGAGTTTGGTGGGATCGGAGTCCAGGTCGACCATATTGCCGGCCTCTTTGGCGGCCGACGTGCCCGTGTTCATCGCCACACCCACGTCGGCTTGAGCCAGGGCGGGCGCGTCGTTGGTCCCGTCGCCCGTCATCGCGACCAGCTTGCCGCCTTCCTGTTCGCGCTTGATCAGGTCGAGCTTGTCCTCGGGCGTGGCCTCGGCCAAGAAGTCGTCGACTCCGGCCTCGTCGGCAATCGCCTTGGCGGTCAAAGGATTATCGCCGGTGATCATCACCGTCCGGATGCCCATCCGCCGCATCTCGTCGAACCGCTCGCGCATGCCCTGCTTGACGACGTCCTTGAGATGGATGACACCGAGCACTTTTGCCTTTTCGTCGGCCATGCCGCCGAGGCTTTCCCCGACAACAAGCGGAGTACCGCCCCCGGCCGAGATGCCGTCGACGATCTCGCCGAGCTGCTGAGGAACCTCACCGCCTTGCGCGCGTACCCATTCCGCAACGGAACTCGCGGCACCCTTGCGCAACAGGTGCCCGTCGAGGTCGACACCCGACATCCGGGTGGTAGCCGAGAACGTCACCCATTGGGCCTGGGCGAGTTCACCTGGCGTGCGTGCACGCAACCCAAAGTTCCGCTTGGCGAACACGACAACCGAACGGCCCTCGGGCGTTTCGTCGGCAAGGCTGGACAACTGCGCGGCATCGGCCAGCTGTTCGGCAGAGACGCCGTCGAGCGGGATGAAGGCCGCGGCCTGCCGGTTGCCCAGAGTGATGGTGCCGGTCTTGTCCAGCAGCAGGGTGTTCACGTCGCCGGCGGCTTCCACCGCCCTCCCGGACATGGCGAGCACGTTGCGCTGCACCAGCCGGTCCATGCCGGCGATGCCGATGGCCGAGAGCAGCGCGCCGATCGTCGTCGGGATCAGGCAGACCAAAAGCGACACCATCACTATTCCGGTGACACCGCTTGCGCCCAGCGCCTGGCCATCCGGGACACCAGGGTTGTTGACCTTGGAGTAGATCGCCAGTGGCTGCAAGGTCGCAACGGCGAACACGAAGATGATGGTCAACGCCGCCAGCAGGATGTTCAGCGCGATCTCGTTGGGAGTTTTCTGCCGATTGGCGCCCTCGACGAGCGCGATCATCCGGTCGATAAAGCTTTCTCCCGGCTTCTGGGTGACCTTCACGACGATGCGGTCGCTGAGCACGGTGGTGCCGCCGGTGACCGCCGAGCGGTCACCACCGGATTCCCGGATCACCGGCGCCGATTCACCGGTGATCGCCGATTCATCCACCGAGGCAATGCCTTCCACGACATCACCGTCACCCGGGATCACCTGGCCGGCCTCGACCACGACGATGTCGCCCTGCTGCAGCTGCGGCGCGCCGACCGCCTCCTCGATCGCACTGGCGCCGGGCGCCCAGTCTTTGAGTCGCCGGGCCATGGTTTGGGTCTTGGCCCGACGCAGCGTTTCGGCCTGGGCCTTGCCCCGGCCTTCGGCCACCGCCTCGGCGAGGTTGGCGAACAGCACGGTCAGCCACAGCCAGGTCACCGTCAGCCAGGCGAACCACGTCGGGTTCATGAACGCCAACACGGTGCTCCACGCGGCGCCGATCTCCACGATGAACATCACCGGGTTGCGCCACAGGGTGCGCGGGTCGAGTTTTCGCAGCGCATCCGGAGTCGAGCGCCACAGCATATTCGGGTCGAGCAGGCCGCCCTGCACCCGTTTTCTGCTTGCGGGAGTCGCCGGTTGCGTCTGCTCGGCCGGATCGATCGCGGTCGCGGTCATCAGTGGATTCCTTCAGCGAGAGGCCCGAGCGCGAGCATGGGCAAGAACGTGAGGGCAACGACAATCAACGTGACGCCGGCCACCATTCCAACGAATTGCGGGCGATGGGTGGGCAGGGTGCCCGTCGATTCAGGTGTGCTGCCCTGCTTGGCCAGTGAGCCGGCCAATGCCAGCACCAGAACGATGGGCAGGAATCTGCCAAACGCCATCGCCAACCCGAGGGCCGTGTTCCACCAGTCGGTGTTGGCGCTGAGCCCCGCAAAGGCCGACCCGTTGTTGTTGCCCGCCGAGGTGAACGCGTAGAGCACCTCGGAGAGTCCGTGCGGTCCGCCGTTGAGCATGCCGGCCCGCTCGCCGGGCAGCGCCATCGCGATCGCGGTGCCGGTCAGCACGATCAACGGTGTGACCAGGAAATAGCTTGCGGCAAGCTTGATTTCGCGCGGGGTGATCTTCTTGCCGAGGTACTCGGGGGTGCGCCCGACCATCAGCCCGGCGACGAAGACGGTGATCACCGCCAGCATGAGGATGCCGTAGAGGCCAGAGCCGGTGCCCCCGGGCGCGACCTCGCCCAGCTGCATGTTGAACATCGCGATCATGCCGCCCAGGCTGGTGAGGGAGTCATGTGTGGAGTCGACGGCGCCGGTCGAGGTGAGCGTCGTCGCGGCGGCGAACACCCCGGAGTCGGTGACGCCGAAGCGCTGCTCGACTCCCTCCATCGCCGCGCCAATCGACGTCGGCACCGTGCCGTGGTGCTGCACCTGGAACCACAGCATGAACGTCGTGCTGGTCGTGTAGAGCGTTGCCATCACGGCAGCAATCGCGAAGCCCTGCTTGGTGTTACCCACCATCCGCCCGAAGGTGCGCGGCAGCGAGAAGCCGATCACCAGGATCAGGAAGATTTCCAGCCAGTTGGTCCAGGCGGTCGGATTTTCAAACGGATGCGCGGAGTTCGCGTTGTAGAAGCCGCCGCCGTTGGTGCCGAGCTCCTTGATGACCTCCTGGCTGGCCACCGGGCCGCCGGTGATGGTCTGCTGAGTGCCGTTGACCGTGGTGACCATCTGGTCGTGCAGGTGGAAGTTCTGGATCGCCCCACCGGCCACCAGCAGGATCGCGCTGATGATCGCGATGGGCAGCAGGATGCGCAGCGTTCCGCGCACCAGGTCCACCCAGAAGTTGCCCAGCTCCCCGGTGCGCCTGCGGGCGAACCCGCGCACCAGCGCCACCGCCACCGCCATACCGACGGCGGCCGACACGAAGTTCTGCACCGCCAGTCCGGCCATCTGTACGAGATGGCCTTGGGTCGTTTCGCCCGAATACGCCTGCCAGTTGGTGTTGGTGACAAAGCTGACCGCGGTATTCCATGCCAGTGAGGGCGTCATCTTGGTGGCCGGGTCATGCAGATGCAGTGGCAACTTGCCCTGCACGAGTTCGAAAACGAACAGGAACAGGATGCTGACCGACGAAAACGCCAACACGCTGCGGGCGTAGGCGCCCCAGGTCTGCTCCGAGCGGGCATCGACCCCGATCAGTCGATAGATCAGTCGCTCGGCATGGAGGTCTTTTTCCGACGTGTACACCCGAAACATGTAGTCGCCGAAGGGAACGTGCACGACCACCACCGCCGCGACGAGAACGACGAAGAATCCGATCCCGGCTGTTGTCGTGTTCACTTAGAATCTCTCCGGGAGCAGCAGGGCGCCTCCGAGGTAGAGCGCGATGAGGATGGAAAGCACCAGGCCGACCGCATTCTGGTAGTTCACAACCGCTCGACCAACTTTTGAGCCAGTCCGAGGGCGGCGAACACCGCCACCGTCAGCACGAGATACACCACCACGCCCATCATTTCTCCGTCCCTTGCCAATCACGTGCACACGAAAGGGGACTCGACGAGCCAGCCACAGCGCAGTCCCGCCAGCCAAGATCAGCTCGAAATTAACGGGGCCTCATCCACCGGCGCGTTCGGTTGACGGTTTCCTAACGGGCGCACGGTGCACATTTACGGTTTCTTAACGCCCCCAAGGGCCGAGCCGCCGGGCCTCACCGCCGGGGCGCCGGGCGGCGCGGAAGAATGCGGCCGGCCATCAATCACCAGCTGCGGCAACGGCGCACATGCCCACCACCGTCAGCCGGCGCGCTACCTTGGTGATTTGTCGGCCATGGGCCTACTGATCAACGGCAGCCGCACTCGGAAAATGGTGCTGCTCTCATTGGATTCGGCGGTGACCGAGCCATGATGGGCCTTGACGATCGAACTGACGATGGCCAAACCCAGTCCGTTGCCCGTGCCGTTGGATCTCGACTTGTCCGCCCGAACGAACCGCTCGAACAACTTGGGCAGCAGCTCCGCGTCGATGCCCGGGCCGTCGTCGGTGACGGTCAATTCCGCGTACGGCGCCTCGGGACCGATACGGCGGCAGGTGATTCCGGTCGTCACGGTAACCCCCGGCGGGGTGTGCACGCAGGCATTGCTGAGCAGATTGCTGACCAGCTGATGTAACCGGGCGTGATCGCCCCGCACCCATACCGGCTCGTCGGGCAGGTCTTTGACCCAGTGGTGCGTCGAGGCTGCCACGGTCGCATCATTCACTGCATTGCTGACCACCTCGGCCAGGTCGACGTCCTCGGACTGCAGGTCTTGGCCTTCACCCAGGCGGGAAAGCAGGAGCAACTCGTCGACGAGTAACGCCATCCGCCGAGCCTCGGACTCGATTCTGGCCAGTGCGTATTCGGTGGTCGGCGGCAGCGCCGAACTGTCCTGGCGGGTGAGTTCGGCGTAGCCCTGAATGGCGGCCAGCGGTGTGCGCAACTCATGGCTTGCGTCGGTGATGAATTGGCGCATCCGCAGATCCGAGTCGACCCGATGCGCCAACGCGCTATCGACGTTGTCCAGCAAGCGGTTCAACGTGTGGCCGACGATCCCCACCTCATTCTGCGGGTTGGTGTCCTGCGGTGGTACCCGGACGCTGATCAGGTGGTCGTCACCGGTAAGCGGCATGGCGGCGACACCGGCGGCGACCGCCGCCAGCCGGCGCAGTGGACGAAGCGTGTAGCCGACCACCCACACCGTGAGCCCGGCGGTGAGCAGCAATGCCGCCGCGGTGAGCACGATGGTGGTGAGCTGTTTGCGGGCGATGATTCGGTCGGCGAGGTTGTGTGACACCCCGACCACGAGGACGTCGGACCCGTTGACGGTGCTGTCGATGCGGTAAGGCCCGAGCCTGCCGAGTATTTCGGTGCGCGGCGGTCCGTCACTCCACGATTGCGATTGAAGGTCGCGGACGACTTCGGCCGGCGCGGGTTTCGGTTCGTCTTCGGAGAAAACCGCCGACCCGATCACCGTGCCGTTGTGCAGCACGGCGATCAGGTTTCCCGGCGTCTGCCCGGTGAACTCCAGCATCGCCTGTGCGATCGGCGGGGTGCCGGGCTGCGGCGAAACATGTTCGCCGTTACGGTATTTGGTGTACTGGTGGCTGAAAGCGTCCAGGGACTCGGCCACATCGGCATCGCTCATAATGTTGACGTAGCCGCGCAGGCTCAGCACTGAGACGATCCCGACCGTCACCAGCACCACGCTGACCACCGCCAGCACCCCCAACAGCAGTTGGCGCCGTAGCGAACTGGGGAACCACCGGGGAAAGTCCCCGGATGTGCTGTCCCGGTCTCGGGTCATTCCGCCGGCCGCAGCATATACCCCACCCCGCGGACGGTATGAATCATCGGTTCCCGCCCGGAGTCGATCTTCTTTCTCAAGTACGAGATGTAGAGATCCACGATGCTGGTGCGGCCGGCGAAGTCGTAATTCCAGACACGGTCCAGGATCTCGGTGCGGCTCAGCGCGCGCCGGGGATTGCGCATGAGGAAGCGCAGCAATTCGAATTCGGTGGAGGACAGCGATATCGGATCCCCGTCTCGGCTGACTTCCCGGCTGGCGCTGTCGACCTTGAGGTTGCCGACTTTGAGCGTTTCGGCGGTCGGCGTGGGCTGCTGGCCGGAGCGGCGCAGCAAGCCGCGCAGCCGGGCGACCAGTTCCTCGAGGCTGAACGGCTTGGTCATGTAGTCGTCGGCGCCCGCGGTCAGACCGGTGACCCGGTCCATCACCGAGTCGCGCGCGGTGAGGAAGAGCGTGGGAGTGTAAGCGTCGGATTGCCGGACGCGTTCCAGGATTCGCAACCCGTCCACGTCGGGAAGCATGATGTCGAGGACGAGGACGTCGGGGCTGACCCGGTCGAACTTGGCCATGGCTTCGCGCCCGTTGTGGGCGATGTCGACGACCCAGCCCTCGTAATGCAGCGCCATTTTCACCAGGTTGGTCAACGCCGGCTCGTCGTCGACCAGCAAAACCCTGATGGGTGACCCGTCGGCACGGTAGATCCTGGGCAGCTGCCCCAGGATGGCTTGGCGTGGGCGCTGCGTGCCTGAGTATCCCGACATTGCGGTCATGTTCCTACATTCTGGCAAGCCACACACAGGACTGTCACGGAGTTCATAGGATTCTCAAATGTAGCCTGTTTGCCGGAGCACATCCGTTCCGCTCGGATATGTGTTTTCTAGGTGCCGCGCCTGTCGGCTTGAGCTGAAACGGCGTGCGAAAAACACTGGGATGCGGAGTCGTTGGTTTGACGGCCGCGGCCCAGCGTGTAGCCGTGGTCGCCAAAAACCCCGGATTGCTCGTCGTCCCAGCAAGTGCACTCCGGTGGCGAGGCATCAAGATCGGAATAGGTCACGTCCCGCAAGATGATGCTCATGTGCACCACCGCCACCCAAAACGTAGACGACCCATAGCACGAAAGATCAAATCCTGCAACCGTTTTCGTTTGTCCGATAAGCACCCGCGTGCTCTTCGGTCGAACCTCCGGGGCGGGTTATGATCGAATGATCGTGTTGAGCATCGGGTAGATGTTTACGCGACCCAGATCGGACTTGATTACCGGGTCGCCGCCACGAATCGCGGCGACTTCCTCCTCGCTGTCGGCCTCTACGACGGCAAGTCCCCAAGTGCCCGCCGGATCGCCGACCGGCCCGTACACGACGGCGACACCCTTGTCCGCCTGCGTCTGCCAGTAGCCGAAATGTTCTTGCATGACTGCGGTTTCGGTTTCGGTCAGGTCGGCAGGGAAGTCCGGTCGGTGGGGGACGAACTGGTAGACAAAGTAGTTGGCCATATGCTGTTCCTCTCGATCGGGATCAGGTCGCCTCGGCGGCGGCGGCGAGGCAGTTCAGAATGGTCTTCCACCCTTGCTGGTAAGCGCCGCTGGTGTATCCGCCGGGTAACGCGCAGTCCTCGGACAGTTGTTCGTCGGTCAGGGCTTCCCAGCCGCGGTGTTCAACAGCCGGCTGTTTCCGCGCTCGCCGGTGGCCGGGTAGCCGAGGCCCGAAATGGAATGGGCTTGTGTCGTTGCGGCACAAGCCCATTCGCTCATCAAAAATCGGGGCCACACACCATGTGGTGTGCGGCCCCGATTGTCGAGACGAGGTGTCAGGCCCAGGACGACCCGACGGCGCTGTCCGTGGTGGACATGTTGTTACCCGCGGACTGGACCTTCTGTCCGTGCGCGTTGGCCTGCTCGTAGATGACCTGGAAGTTACGACCCAACTGGGTGATGAACTCCTGGCATGCCACCGAACCCGCACCGCCCCAGAAGTCGCCGGCAGCAAGCACATCGCGAACGATGGCCTGGTGCTCAGCCTCCAAGTTCGCGGCCTGGGCGCGGATCAACGCACCGTGG
>NZ_DASUHS010000076.1:0-2369 GCF_036273375.1 Mycobacterium sp.
CCGCTCCGGTCCGATCGTCCGCAAGGCCTATCGCTACCAGGTGCAGGGACCCAATGCGATGGACCTGATCGCGAAGGTCACCGGCACGCCGGTCCCGGCGCTGAAATTCTTTCACATGACCGAGATCACCATCGCCGGCCGCACGGTGCGCGCGCTGCGCCACGGAATGGCCGGGCAGCCGGGACTGGAACTGTTCGGTCCCTGGGACGAACGCGAGGATGTGCGCCAGGCCATCGTCAATGCCGGCACCGATTTCGGGCTGCGCCAGGTGGGTGCGCGCGCCTATTCGTCCAACACGCTGGAGTCGGGCTGGATCCCGTCGCCGTTGCCGGCGGTGTACACCGGGGAGAAGCTGCAGGCGTATCGGGAATGGCTGCCGGCGACGACCTACGAGGCGATCGGGTCGCTCGGGGGTAGCTACGTGTCAAACCGGATCGAAGACTACTACCTGACTCCGTTCGATCTGGGCTACGGATCATTCGTGAAGTTCGACCATGACTTCATCGGTCGCGAGGCACTGCAGAAGATGGACCCGGCGGCCAGCCGCCAGAAGGTCACGCTGGCGCTGGACAATGCCGACGTCACCCGCGCGTTGGGTACGATGTTCCAGAAGTCCGATCGGGCCAAGTATTTTGATTTTCCTTCAGCGGTTTACTGTACCTGGCCGTACGACAAAGTCATGCGCAATGGCAAGACCATTGGGATCTCCACCTGGTGCGGCTACAGCTCGAACGAGGGCCGGATGCTGACCCTGGCGATGCTCGAACCCGCCCACGCCCAGCCCGGCACCGAGGTCACCTTCGTCTGGGGTGAAGAGGGCGGCGGGACGTCCAAACCGACGGTCGAGCGGCATGTGCAGACGGAGATCCGCGGCATCGTCAGTCCGGTCCCGTACGCCGAAGTAGCGCGCGCGACCTACGCCCCCGGGTGGCGTACGGCGCAACACTCATGAGAGTCAGCGCCCGGATGGGCGAGGTGCATTGCACGCGCGGTGGAAAACGGGTGGGGGCATAGGTGTACTATCGGAGTGTTTGCCGCGGGCTGTCTCACGGCAAGCTGTTGTTGCTGAACAAATAACGGTCTAGCAGGGGGTCGAAATGAATCCGAATACTGACGTGGCTCGCAGCCTGCGCCATTGGATGGCGGTTCTGTGCGGAGTCGGCCTCGCGGCATTCGCCGTCAGTGCGCCGGCGCAACAGGCACAGTCGGGGGTCGCCGCCGGCGAGGAGAGCGGGGGTCTCGCAGAAGTCGTGGTCACGGCCGAGCGTCGTGCAGAGAACATCCAGAACGTGCCGATCACCGTCGACGCGTTCTCGGCCGACACCATGCAGAGCCGCAACATCACCGACATCAAAGCGCTGGGCAATCTGACCCCGGGTGTCAACCTGGATGCCGGCGCGCCGTTCTCCGGCGATCGCTCGGTGCTATCAGCCTCGATCCGCGGCGTCGGCCAGGACGATTTCGCCTTCAACCTGAATCCGGGTGTCGGCGTCTACGTCGACGGCGTGTTTCTGGCGCGCACCATCGGCGCCAACCAGAACCTGCTCGACGTCGACCGCGTCGAAATATTGAAAGGCCCGCAGGGCACGCTGTTCGGCGCCAACACCATCGGCGGCGCGATCAGCATTACCACCCACACACCCGGCGATGATACGCGGTTCATCGCTACCGCCACCGGCGGCAGCTACGACCGGCGCGACTTCGGCTTCACGGCCGATATTCCGATCATCAAGGGCACACTGCTGTCGAGCATCAGCGTGTCGTCGCAGGATCAGACCGGCTGGATGAAGGTCGTTCCCTATCCGGCCAACTCGCCGTACTCGCTGGCCTCGATGACGGTCATCCCAATGTCCGATTTTGCGCAGTCGGGCCTTGGCACCAGCGACACCTACGGCGGCACCGGCCTGCAGGTCATTCGCGGCAAGCTGGTGTGGCACGCGACCGACAAGATGGACTGGACGATGGCGGCCGATTGGTCGCACGAGGACACCACCGCCCTGGGCTATACGGTGCTCCAGACATTTGCCGGCAATGCAGCGTCCTCCACCTTCTCGTCGTTGTACAACCTCTGCATCAGCAACAATGCATCGACGATTGGGGCCGCTATCGCGGCGGGGACTACTCCGCCCAACGTCATATTCCCTGCCGGCGCGCCGCCTAACATATTTTTCTCGCTCGCGTGTGCAAGTCCGCGCGCACAAGTGCCGGGCATCTCGCGGGGCGCACCGCCGCTTCTCGGCGCCGGCTATGTGGGCGGACCGGCCGGTCCCTACAACTTTCTGAACCACCCCGGTACCGCCTATCTGGGCAGCGCCAATCCGTACCCCTGGTGGGGCCCCGCGGCCGTCAACACCGGCAACATCAATACG
>NZ_DASUHS010000077.1:0-2652 GCF_036273375.1 Mycobacterium sp.
ACTACCTGACCATCTACCCGTCAACCCCGCGGCCGAATACGTCCAGCGTGAACTTCAGCGGCGGCCGGCTGGTGCCGAACGGCGTGATCATGAATCTCGCCCCCGCGCCGAGCAACGGCCCGGAAACGTCGCAGGTCTACAACGCGGCCGGATCCGTGGACGTCGTGATGGATCTGCTCGGCTATTTCTTGAAGTAGCCGAGCAGCTCGGTAACGTCCCCGCCATGACGGTCCTGCACGTCCGGGGAGTCCTCCTACCCGACGAGATCGAGCGTGACGCGTGGCTGATCGATGGCAGGTTGACGTTCGACCGCTGTGCCGGCGCTGCCGAGACGATCAGCGACGGCGGATACGTCCTCCCCGGATTCGTCGACGCGCACTGCCACATCGGCCTGGCACCGGAGGGCCACGTTCCGGATCCCGACGGACAAGCCACGCAAGCCAAGCGCGATCGTGACGCGGGTGCACTGCTGCTACGCGATGCCGGATCGCCGGTGGACAACACCGGCGTGCAGCGGCGCGACGATCTGCCTCGGCTGATTCGAGCCGGACGGCACATCGCCCGGCCGTACCGATATATCCGCGACCTCGGCGTCGAGGTCGAGCCGGATGATCTCGTGGCGGAGGTCGAGCGGCAGGCCGGGCGCGGTGACGGCTGGGTGAAGCTGGTGGGCGACTGGATCGACCGGTCGACCGGTGATCTTGGGCCGGTCTGGCCCGACGACGTGCTGAAGGACGCGGTTGCACGCGCCCACGAACTAGATGTCCGCGTCGCGGTGCACGTGTTCGGCGAGGATGCCTTGCCCGCGCTGATCACCGCCGGAGTCGATTCAATCGAGCACGGCAGCGGGCTCACGGAGGACCTAGTTGACGAGGTGGCGCGGCGGGGGATGGCAGTGGTGCCGACGTTGATCAACATCGATAACTTTCCGGGCATCGCCGCGACCGGCGAAGCCAAGTTCCCGATCTACTCGGCGCACATGCGCGCGTTGCACGAGACGTCGCGCCAGCGAATCAGGCAGGCTTGGGAGGCCGGAGTGCCGATCTACACGGGTACTGACGCCGGCGGCTCAATGCACCATGGCCTGGTGCGCGAGGAGATTCGGGAGCTCGTCGGCGCCGGCATTCCCGCCGCCGAGGTCATTGCGCAGTCGTCCTGGCGCGCGCGGGAATGGCTAGGGCTCCCTGGCTTGGTGGAGGGCGCGCCGGCAGATCTCGTCGTGTATGAAGCTGACCCCCGGGTTGATCTTGCGACGCTCGCGAAGCCGCAGCGGATCGTGTTGCGCGGCGCCGTTGTTGCCTGATCCTACGGTCAGCACTGACCGGTGGAGGCGGGTCAATTCGCTACTGGGGACTCCGTAGCATCCCTGTTATGGCACGCGTGCTCACTCCGCAGGCAGAGGACTTCCCTCGCTGGTACCAGGACGTCGTCGGCAAGGCCGAGCTGGCCGACAACGGACCGGTTCGCGGCACGATGGTCATTCGGCCCTACGGCTACGCGATCTGGGAACGCATGCAAGCGGAGATGGACGCCCGGATCAAGACCGCTGGCGCCCAGAATGCCTACTTCCCCCTGTTCATACCGGAGTCCTACCTCAACCGGGAAGCTGAGCACGTCGAAGGCTTCAGCCCGGAGCTTGCCGTCGTGACGCACGCGGGCGGCAAGGCGCTCGACGAGCCGATCGTCGTCCGCCCTACGTCAGAGACGGTCATCGGGGAGTTCATGGCGAAGTGGGTCAACAGCTATCGCGATCTTCCCTTGCTCCTGAATCAATGGGCGAACGTTGTCAGATGGGAGCTCCGGCCGCGGATCTTCCTGCGTACCACCGAATTCCTGTGGCAAGAGGGTCACACCGCGCACGCGACGTATGAAGAGGCGCGGGCCTACGCGCGGCGGATCTTGCTCGAGGTCTACACCGACTTCATGGTGCGAGTACTGGCGATTCCTGTGGTCGTCGGCCGCAAGACCGCCGCAGAACGCTTCGCCGGCGCGATCAACACGACGGCTTGCGAGGCCATGACGCGAGACGGCAAGGCGTTGCAAATGGGTACGTCGCACGAGCTCGGTCAGAATTTCGCGCGCGCTTTCAACATCGAGTTCTCCGGCGCGGACGGTCGGCGTTCTCTGGCGTGGACGACCTCATGGGGAAGCTCCGCCCGGATGGTCGGGGGTCTGATCATGGTGCACGGCGACGACCACGGGTTGCGGGTACCGCCGGCGCTCGCGCCGATCCAGGTAGTGGTCATGGCGGTCAAGGACGAAGGTGTCGCGGCAGCTCGCCGGATCGGCGACGAGCTGCGGACCCTCGGCATACGCGTCGCTGTGGACGATGATGCCGACATCCACTTCGGCCGCCGTGCGGTCGACTGGGAGCTGAAGGGCGTGCCACTCCGTCTCGAAGTCGGTCCACGCGATCTCGCGGCTGGTCAAGCGACAATCGTCAACCGGATTTCCGGCGCCGAGAAGGCATCGGTCTCGCTGGACGGTCTAGGCGGTGAGGTGGCTCGGCTCCTCGCGACCGAACAGGACGCAATGCTGGAGGCAGCTCGCGCGGAACGGGATGCGCGCATCGTCGAGGTGACCTCCGTCGACGATGCCGCGGCTACGGCAGCAGAGGGCTGGGCGAAGATCTCATGGAGCAAGCTCGGTCTG
>NZ_DASUHS010000078.1:0-29150 GCF_036273375.1 Mycobacterium sp.
ACAACGGGCCCTGGCCCACGACGCCGCCGAAGGAACGCGCGGCCGTCATCGCCAACGCCGTCAAGCTGATGGAGGAGCGCAAGGAACTGCTGAGCGCGCTGCTCGCCGGCGAGACCGGCCAGCCGCCGACCACCATCGAGACCATGCACTGGATGGGCTCGATGGGCGCGATGAACTTCTTCGCCGGCCCGGCCGTCGACCAGGTCAAGTGGCGCGAGATCCGCAACGGCTCCTACGGCCAGACCATCGTGCATCGCGAGCCGATCGGCGTGGTCGGCGCGATCGTCGCCTGGAACGTGCCGCTGTTCCTGGCGGTCAACAAACTGGGCCCCGCGCTGCTGGCCGGTTGCACCGTGGTGCTCAAGCCGGCTGCCGAAACACCGCTGACCACAAATGCTTTGGCGGACATCTTCGCCGAGGCCGGCCTGCCCGAGGGCGTGTTGTCGGTGGTGCCCGGCGGTATCGAGACCGGCCAGGCGCTGACCTCCAACCCGGACGTCGACCTGTTCACGTTCACCGGCAGCTCCGGCGTCGGCAAGGAGATCGGCCGGCGCGCCGCGGAAATGCTCAAGCCGTGCACGCTAGAGCTCGGCGGCAAGTCGGCCGCGATCCTCCTCGAGGACGTCGACCTGGCCTCGGCGATTCCGATGCTGGTGTTCTCCGGGATCATGAACACCGGGCAGGCCTGCGTGGGCCAGACCCGCATCCTGGCGCCCCGCTCGCGCTACGACGAAATCGTCGACGCGGTAAGCACATTCGTGCAAGCGCTACCGGTCGGACTGCCGTCGGACCCGGCCGCCCAGGTCGGGTCGCTGATCTCGGAGAAGCAGCGCGCCCGCGTCGAGGGCTACATCGCCAAGGGCGTCGAAGAGGGCGCCCGGCTGGTGTGCGGCGGCGGCCGTCCCGAGGGCCTGGACAACGGCTTCTTCGTGCAACCTACCGTCTTCGCCGACGTCGACAACAAGATGACGATCGCCCAGGAGGAGATCTTCGGGCCAGTGCTGAGCATCATCGGATTCGACACCGAAGAGGACGCGATCAAGATCGCCAACGACTCGGCCTACGGCCTGGCCGGCAGCGTGTGGACAACCGACATCCCCAAGGGCATCGAGATCTCGGAGAAGATCCGCACCGGGACCTACGCCATCAACTGGTATGCCTTCGACCCGTGCTGCCCGTTCGGCGGCTACAAGAACTCCGGCATCGGCCGCGAGAACGGGCCCGAAGGCGTCGAGCACTTCACGCAGCAGAAGAGCGTGCTGATGCCGATGGGCTACACCGTCGAGAGCTAGGGCTCGCGCGCGTCGAGCGTGAAGTTAGATGAACGTTCGAGCGCAAGCGTGAAATTAGTTTCACGCTCGGCGCTAAACAGCAACTCGCTCTGCGCGTACAGCACGCCGGCCCGCACCGACGGATCTGACTCCAGCACGCCATAGGCGCGGGAAAGGTCGGCGAGCATCGCCCGGTCGAAGGCGCTGCGTTTGTGCGGCCGGTTCAGGCCGATGAGTAGAACGTGCCCGTCGCGCCGCAGCGCCACGGTGTCCAGTTCCGGTAGGGCCGACGGCGAGGCCTCGGGGCTGCTGACCATCCGCCCAGTGAAGCGGAGATCTAAAGATTATGCAAAAGGCCATAATTTTTGGCCGAATACGCGCCCCGTAGGTGCGGATCTCAACCCCGCTGCGGCTGATTTATGCGGCGTACGTCACACTTCGCCTGAGAAATAGATTAATTTACGGATGTCTTGTATGGTCCATAGCATAATCAAGGGCCGCGTACAGGCCGGGAGAACATCATGTGGATCATTGAGCTCAACGTCGCCGGCTATCAATTCACCCGCGAGATGCCAGATTTGCGGCGCCGGACATTCCGCTTCAGCCCGCGTCATATGCACTGGCCGGCACCGCGGCATTCGCAGGCTGCATGACCCCAGCCATGGGAGATACGCACACGCGGACAATCGGTAAGGGCGCGCCGGAGCACGCCCCAACAAAACGCGGCGACACCCGGACGAAGATGTTGGCCAGCGCCGCCGAGGTGATGCGCGAACGCGGAGCGGCGGGCGTCACCATCGACGCCGTGCTCGCCCGCAGCGGCGCCCCACGCGGCTCGGTTTACTACCACTTCCCGGACGGGCGCAACCAGATCCTGGCGGAGGCGCTGCGCTACTCCGGCGACTCCATCACGGCCATGATCGACGACGCCGCCGGCCGCGGCGCCCGGGCGTTGTTGCAGGAGTTCGTCCGATTCTGGGAGCGGCTGCTCACCGACGGCGGATTCACCGCCGGATGTCCGGTCGTGGCGGCGGCGATCGGCTGTTCGGACGACGACGGCCCCAAGCTCTCCACCGAGGCCGGCGCCATCCTGGGCCGCTGGTGCACCGCGCTCACCCGCGCGTTCGTCAACGATGGCTTCGACGATGACGATGCCGCGTCGCTGGCCGTGATGTCGATCGCCGCGCTGGAGGGCGCCATCGTGCTCTCCCGCTCCACTCGCAATGCGGGCCCGCTGCACCAGGTGGGCGAGCAGCTCGAATTCCTGATCAAGGCAAGGGAATTCGTTGCCCGGAACAAGATTCCGGGAAAGCAGGGTGCCGCGCGGTGACCCGCTCAGTCGCTGGCCGGTAGCGGCTTGACCTCTTTGAGCTGCAGGGCGGTCTGCCCGATGCTCAGGCTCCCCGCGCCCGGCTTGGTCACCAGCACCTCGGCACCGGCTTCGTCGACGTAGCGCTTGCCCATCACCGTGCCGTCGGCGAACGCAGGGTCCAATTCGCCCGACCGCTCGCCCCCGACCGGCACCATCGGCGCACCCCCACACCGCAAATCGTCCAGGCTGTCGGCACTTCTGACGACGATCACCTGCGTGTCACAGACCTGGCTGGCGAGACGAGTTCCGTTCTTGATCATTGATTTCCGTCCTTGATCGCTTACTGCTGGGCCGGCGCGGCGCGCAATCCGGTGAGGGTCTGGATGATCTCCCGCCGCAAGACCTTGCCGGTGGCCGTGGTGGGCAGCTCGTCGCGAAACACTACCTCGTCGGGAGTGCGCGATCCGCGCAAACTCTTGCGGACGAAGTCGCGCAATTCTTCGGGGTCGGGCTCGACGCCCGCCGCGGGCACCACCACCGCGACGATCGCCTGGCCCCACTGCGGGTCCTCGACACCGACCACGGCGACGTCACGCACGTGGGGGTGCTCGACCAGGACCTCTTCCAGCTCGGCGGGCGCGATGTTCTCGCCGCCGCGGATGATGGTGTCGTCGCTGCGACCGCCGATGAACAGGTAGCCCTCGTCGTCGAGCATGGCGATGTCCTTGGTTGGGAACCAGCCGTTTTCGTCGAGCACCGACCCGATCCCGGTGTAGCGGCCCGACACTTGCTCGCCCCGCACGAACAGTTCGCCGGTCTCACCCGGCGGCAGCACATTGCCGGCCTCGTCGCGGATCTGCAGCTCGATGCCGGCCACCGCTTGCCCCACCGATCCCAGTCGGCGGGCGACATCGGGCCCATCGGCCGCCTGCGCCGCGCGATGGTCGTCGGGCGTCAACACCGCGATCGTCGAGCTGGTCTCGGTCAGGCCGTAGGCGTTGACGAAGCCAACGCTGGGCAGCAACTCCAGCGCACGACGGACCAGCGGCAGGCCGACTTTGGAGCCGCCGTAGGCCAGGTTGCGCAGCGACGGTAGCTCGATGGCCGCCCCGTCGCCGTTCTCCAGCACCGTGACGATGCGGTCCAGCATGGTCGGCACCACCGTCGCGGTGGTCACGTTCTCGGCGTTGATCAGCCGAACCCATTCCTGCGCATCGAAATTGGGCAGGTACACCATCTTGCGGCCGGCATACAGATTCGACAGCGCGGCGCTGACCCCGGCGATGTGATACGGCGGCACGCAGATCAGGGCGGCGTCGGTGTCGGAGGCCGCGCCGAATTCCACTGTCCCGGTGACGTAACTGGTGAGGTTGTTGTGTGAGAGTTCGACGGCCTTGGGCTGCGACGTGGTGCCCGAGGTGAACAGCACGATGGCGACCGAGTCCGGATCGGGGAACTCCGCGGCGGGTTCGGCGGCGGGCGCGGCCGCCAGGAAGTCGTCGGAGACGAGCACCCTGTCCGAGGCGTCGCCGACCGCGTCGCGGTAGCGGCTGTCGACGATCACCAACGGCTCGGGCAGCCGCTCGATCAGCGCCTGGATGCCGTCCGCGGAGAGCCGGTAGTTGATCGGCGTGAACGCCACCCCGGCGCGCGCCGCGGCGAAGATCAGCACCGGCAGCATCGCGCCGCCGGTGCCCACATACGCGACGTGCTTGGCGTTCGACCCGGCGATCACGCCCGCGCCGCCGTCGGCAAGATCGCTGAGCTGTTGCGTGGTCAGCCGCAGGTCTCCGGACACCACCGCGGTGCGCTGCGCGTTGTCCGACGCGGCCATCTCGAGCAGCAACGAAATGCTCATCCTCGATCTTTCTCCGGTATCAACACGTTACAAAGCTAGCCAAAAGTGTCATGCCCGACTGTAGTTTAGATCACGCAACTATCCTGCGGCCCAGCACCGGCAGCCGGCCGGAGCACCCGAGCGTTGCGGCGAGGTTTACCCGCAGTTGACGTTGGGGTTTAACCCACGCCGAAGTCGGCCGGGCGTCTTCGGCAAGCCGTGCGACAGAAGAGGATCAAGCCGCCCGATATCAGGTGCCCGTCCACTTGGGTGGGCGCTTCTCCGCGAACGCGATGGCGCCTTCCTTGGCGTCGTTGGAGGAGAACACCGGAGTCAGCAGCTTGTTCTGCTCGGCGAACATCTTCTCGGGGCTCCAGCCGCGGGATTCGACGATGATCCGCTTGGTGGCGGCCACCGCGAGCGGCCCGTTCGCCGCGATCTTTTCGGCCAGCTCGATCGCGGCGTCCAGCGCGGCGCCGGGGTCGGCCAACACGTTGACCATGCCCAGCGCATGCGCGCGCTCCGCGCTCAGGTTTTCACCGGTCAGCGCCAGTTCCATGGCGATCGCGGACGGGATGCGCTGCGGCAGGCGCAGCAGCCCACCGCCGCCGGCGACCAGCCCGCGCTTGACTTCCGGAATGCCGAACGCCGAGTCCCTCGAGGCCACGATCAGGTCGGTGGCCAGCGCCAGCTCGGTGCCGCCGGCCAGCGCGTAGCCCTCGACCGCCGCGATCAGGGGCTTGACCGGGGGACGCTCGGTGAAGCCCATGCCGCGGCCCTCAACGATGGGAAGCTCGCCGCGGGCAAAGGCCTTGAGATCCATGCCCGCGCAGAACGAACCGCCCGCGCCGGTGAGGATTCCCACCGAGAGGCCGGTCTCGTTGTCGAGCCGATCCACGGCGGCGGCCAGGCCGTTGGCGACCGCGGAGTTGACCGCATTCTTGGCCTTCGGCCGGTTGATCGTGATGATGAGGATTCGATCCCGTTGTTCGACCAGAACTTCGGGTTCTTCGGTGCCGGCCTCTTGGTTTCCACTGCTCACGGTGCCGCGGCTCCTTCAGGGGATCGGTGGCTTTGAGATAGCTCCTGTCGGACCGATGGTAACGGTCGGCCGGAATGGCGTTTAAGTCCCGGAGAGATTCGGGTTACCGCCTGAGCCCATTGGTTAGGAATCCGTGCCGATCACGCCGGAGCCATCGCGGCCTCGATGACCGTCAGATTCTCGGAAAGCCCTGCGGCTCTGCGTATTTCGATGAAGCTGGCGACCATCGCCTCAGAAACCTCGTGCGGGTCCTCAAGCGTGGAGCCGTCCGAGAGCACCGAGATGTTGAGCTGATCGACATAACTCCACACGGTGATGTTGAGCCCGCTGCCGGCGGTCAACGGGCCCACCGAATAGATCTCGGTGACCAGCGCCCCGCCCACCCGGCCGCGTTCCCGGGGGCCGGGCACGTTGGAGATATTCAGGTTGAGGATCTTGTTGTGTCCGTCGCGACCGGAGGCCCACCGGAAGAAGGCCTGGGTGGGCGCTGGTGGCATGTAGGCCGCCCACCTGCTGACCAGCTCCGGCCCCATCAGTTGGTTGCTTTCCTTGGCAGCGATGGCGTTTTCGTGGCAGCACCGCACCCGCTCCAGCGGATCGTCGGAATCGGTCGGCAGGCCCACCAGCACGCCCGTGAAGCGATTGCCCGAGATCCGTTCGGGCGAGAAGTCGAAACTCATGGGTACCGAGGCCAGCAGCGGCTCGGCCTTACCGTCGTATCGCAACAGCAGGGTGCGCAGGGCGCCGGTCGCCATGGCCAGCACCATGTCGTTGATGGTCGCCCCGAGCCGCTTGCCGGTCTCCTTGACGTCGGCCAAAGCCAGGGTGGCGGTCGCGAACCGCCGTTCCGGGGTGATCTTGTGGTTCATGAAGGTCGGCGGCGGCTCGAAGGGCCGCGTCAGTTCCGGGGAGAATTTGCGGGAGCTGCGGCGCACCCGGCCCAAGCCCTGGGCGGTATAGCGGATGGTGCGGGGCAGCGCTCCGACGTGTCGCATGTGGTCGGCGAACGCCGACCCCATCAGCTGCCGCGTGGTGGGAGCCGGGTCGCAGACGTATTGCCCGCCCTCCGGGCCTGGCTGCAGGTCCATGCCCCGGGCCATCAGGTTCGCCGACGCAACGCCGTCTGCCAGGGCGTGGTGAATTTTGCCGACGACCGCAATCCGGTTGTTGGCCAAGCCTTCCACGAAGTACATCTCCCACAGTGGACGGCTGCGATCGAGCGGCGTGCTGGCGATTTGCCCGATGGCCTCGTCCAGTTCGCGGCGGCCCCCGGGCGGCGACACCCGCCAGGGGCGGATGTGGTAATTCAGGTCGAGATCGCAGTTCTCCCGCCACATCGGGTGGTGCAGGCGCAGTGGCACCTCGACGAGCTGGTAGCAGAACGGATCGAGCTTGCTCAGCCGCCCGGCGATGACTTCGCGAAACGCGTTGACGTCCAGCGACCGTCGGTCAGTGTCCAGTTCGATGACGGCGGCTTTGATGGTGTGCATGTGCACGTTCGGAGTTTCGCTGTACAGCAGCACTGCGTCCCACCCGCTAAGCCTCTTCACCGCTGCCCCTTGCCCATAGAGGGACCATACTCAGCGGTGGCGGTTCAGATAACCTCTTTTGCCCCGACGCGTGTCTTGGTGCGGTAGATCTGGTTGAGGAACAGCGAGGCGACGTGCGCGGCGGCGCCGGCTCGCTCGCCATCGATGAGGTCATAGCCGTGGCCGGCGCCCGGGAATTCGAGGTAGCCGACCATCGAATGCGACACGGCCCGGAGCCGCTCGACGAAGCTGCGTGCTTGTTCGACGGGGATCACGCTGTCTTTGCTGCCGTGAATGACCAAGAAAGGCGGCGCGTTGCGATGCACACGCGCGATCGGGGACGCGTCGTGGAAGATCTCGGGGCGGCGGGCGATCGACTTCTTCACCACGACGCGCTCCAGGAACTCGACGAACCGTTCGCGCTCCGGCGTCGAGCGGTCCTCCCAGTCGTAGCGGCCGTAGATCCCGACGACCGCGTCCACCGAGGTGTCGGCGCCCTCGGGCAGCTTCGCCTGGAACTGCGGGTCGTCGGGCGTCAGCCCGGCCAGCGCGCACAGGTGGCCGCCCGCCGAACATCCTGCTATCGCAACGAAATTGCGGTCGCCGCCGAACTTGTCGACGTTGGCGCGTGCCCACGCGATGGCGGTCTTGACGTCGATGATGTGGCGCGGCCAGCGGTGGTGCGGCGAGACGCGGTAGTCGACCGCCAAACATACCCAGCCTTGCTCGGCGAGCCGTGACATGAGCGCCGAGCCCTGGCCCATGCACTTGCCGTGCACCCAGGCGCCGCCCGGCAGGAAGATCAGGACCGGCGCCGGTTGCGCGGGCAGGTCTTTGCGCCGCCAGACGTCGAGCACCTGATCGGGGTGGTCGCCGTAGTGGACGGCGCGGCGGTAGAGATAGCGGCGCTGGCGCAGGCCGTCCCAGATCGGCGGCGTCTTTTCGGCGACCGGCCAATCCAAATCGAGATCCGCTGCCGACACGACCCCGCGCAACGCGGCGAGGGACACCTGCTGGGTGCTCTCCCGGTCACGACGGCGGGCGTCGTTGATTCCGGGCTTGAACCAATCCTTGGTGGCCGCGGAGATCGCCTCCGGTGCGTGCCGGGCGCCCCAGACACCCATGGCGGTCAAACCACCCAGGGGCTCGAGATGCTTGCCGACCACGGGCAGCGAAGCCCCCGCCACACTCAACGCCAGCGCATAGTCGCCGGGACGGGCCCGCAGCAACCATTTCACGCAATCGGTAATGCCCGGTCCACGCACCGTCATGCAGGGGACTTTACCCCTCACGACGATTCGTAAACTGACGTTTCCGTCGAACGGGCGATTGCGGCGAAATCGCTTTGCCGCATGTGGTCGCTGGATGCGGTATTTACGCTGTTTGAACCGCTTTTCGCGGTTACCTGCGGTCGATGAATTTTGCTGTGTACGACACGCTTACCTGGCCGTCAGGTCGGCGATCACCCGGCCACCAACAAGGCTGACGCTGGTCAGCGTCAGTCCCACCTGCGCGGCCAGCGCGGCAGCGCTGTCCACCCCGACGGATGCCCAGCGAAACCAGGGGCCGACCTCGCCCGCCGCCTCCAGCCGGACCCATCGCGAACAGATGCCGATGGCCTCGGCGTCGAATTCGGCAACGCAACGGCCACCGCGGGCCAGCAGCTCGAAGGCGCGCCCGAGAATTCGTCGTGGATCCCCGCCGAGCCCGACGTTGCCGTCGACCAGCAAAACCGTCTTCCACAGGCCCATTCCCGGCAACGGCTCGAACACATCGCCCAACAGGGCCGGTGCACCGCCGCGACCCGCCAGCTGGATCGCGGTCGCGGACCGGTCGATACCGAGCGCGGGGATGCCCCGCTGAATCAGCCTCGCCACCAATCGGCCCGGACCGCAGCCCAGCTCGATTGTCGGCCCGGTGCACATCTGCGTGACGGCTTCGTCGAAGACTTCGTCGAAGGTGTCATTAGATCCATCACCGGGACATCGCACACCCAACCATTTGTGCGCCGGCAGTGGCCGCAGCTCGCCGTCGTCATGACGGATCCAACATCGCTCGCCGCCGAGTGCCCGATCGTAAAGTTGCCCAAGCATTTCACGTCCCTCGCGTCCTGGCCGATCGGGCGGCACGGCGGCGCTCGGTCCCGTGGCGGGACGTTGCGGCGACGTACCGGCAAACCCCAACAAGCTGACGGCAAGCCAGTGCGCCAGCATTGCTCCGATACCCCGATCGTGGCTCGGCTAATCCTGTCTCTTTCTAGGCCCTTCCTGCGGCTACGTCGCAGCTCCCGGCGCGGTTCACTCCACCGGCGGCGACCGGAGGTGGACTGCGTGGTCACCGGGCAACCGGTAGCGCCCGAATTATGCTGATTGGCACTGCTTTTCGCTGCAGCGGGCCTATTCGGCCGACAGAATCAGCCAAACAAGAATGCCTCCAGCAGCTCGTTCACCCGCGTGGGATCTTCCAGCGCCGCGAGGTGCGCGACTCCGTCGAGCACTGCGAAGGACGCACCCCCGATGGAGTCGGCCATCGCGCGGGTTTCGGCCACCGGGAAGGTGGCGTCCTCCGCGCCGGCGACCACCAGCACCGGGGCCGTGACGCGACCCAGCAGGGCGTGCTGGTCCGGGCGCGCCGAAACCACGCTGCGCACCGCCCAGCGGACCGAATCCGTGTTCACCGACTGCACATTGGTCCGGACAATGTCCACCACGTCTCGGCGGGTGCGCAGCGTCGTCGGCCCCAAGAACGCGCGGATGGCCGAGCGTGTCAGCGGCGGCCGGATTCCGCCCAGCGCCGTCGCCAACCACACCATGGCCGCATACTGCATCTTTTGCGCGACACCGGCTTTCGACGCGGTGCAATTCATCAGTACCGCGCGGTTGAGGCGGTCGGGGTAAAGGGCGGCAAAGGTGCCGCCGATCATCCCGCCCCACGAATTGCCGACGAAATGGGCCCTGTCGATGCCGAGTGCGTCCAGCAGGCCGACGACGCAGCGCGCGCAGTCGGTGAAGCTGAACATCGCGCGCAGCGGTGCGCTGCCCCCGTGGCCGGGCGGATCGATGAGCACCAGGCGATAGGTGTCGCCGAAGCGCGCGGCCTGGCCGGCCCACAAATCGCCCGTCATCAACAGGCTGGGCCACAGCAGGACGGCGGCCCCGGTCCCCGCGCTCACCTGAACCCGGATCGCCCCCAGAGCCGTATCGACCCACCGCGAAGCCAGCCGGGGATGGTCGGCGGTCACGCTGCCTCCTGAAGTCCTAACGCGCACGGCAGACCACACATCGCCGTCCCCTGATTCTCCGCGTCGGTGATACTTGTCCGGTGACGAACAACGATGTTCATCCTGACCTGCAACGATTTGCCCGCTTCGCCCCCCGGCGGCTCGTCAGCCCCCGGACGCTGCCGCTCATGCGGGTGGGGCTCGCGTGGCGGGGGCGCCTCGGCAAGCCCGTCGCCGACGTCGAGGCGATCACGCTCGATTCGGGGGCCGGCGTTCGGCTGTTCCGGCCCGCCGGGGCCACCGAGACCACACCCGCGCTGCTGTGGATACACGGCGGCGGATACGTGATCGGCACCGCCCAACAGGACGACCACCTCTGCAGCGGGTTCAGCAGGCGGCTGGGCATCACCGTCGCGTCGGTGGAATACCGCCTGGCGCCCGAGCATCCGTATCCCGCACCGCTGGAAGACTGCTATGCGGCGCTGACCTGGCTGGCCGGACTGCCATCGGTGGACCGCTACCGCATCGCCATCGGCGGCGCCAGCGCCGGCGGCGGGCTCGCGGCGGCCCTCGCCCTGCTGGCCCGCGACCGCGCCGAGGTGAGCCCGGCGTTCCAGCTGCTGACCTATCCGATGCTCGACGACCGCAGTTCGGCCACCGCGCCCAGTGCGAACTACCGGCTGTGGGACAACCGCAGCAACAGGTTCGGCTGGGCGGCATATCTGGGCAACACCGACCCGCAGGTCGCCGTCCCCGGGCGCCGCAATGACCTCAGCGGATTGCCGCCGGCCTGGATCGGTGTGGGCACGCATGACCTGTTCCACGACGAAGACCTGGCCTACGCCGAACGCCTTCGCGCCGCGGGCGTGCCGTGCCAGGTCGAAACCATTCCAGGCGCCTTCCACGGTTTCGACCTGGTCCTGCCGAAAGCCCAAGTGTCCCGGCGGTTCTTCACCAGCCAATGCGACAGTCTTCGAGCGGCTCTGGCCCCCGCCGCCTGATACTGCTCACATCGCGAAGTACACCAGCTCACCGCCGATGACGGTGGCCGCCACCAACCCGGCGTCCAGGACGGCCAGTGCCGTAGCCGGCGGCTCGTTCAGCACGCAAAGGTCCCCCGCTTGCCCGATTTCCACGGTGCGCGGCCGGCCGGGCCGATCGGCCCGACCCAGAAACATCGTCAAAGCCTCTCGCGCCGAGACGCATTCGCGTGCTCCCAGCACGGCGCCCTGCGGCGTGGTGCGGTGTACCGCGGCGCGCATCGCCGTCCAGGGGTCGCCGTGGCCGAACGGCATGTCGGTGGACAGCGCGACCGGCACCTTCGCGTTGCACAGGGCTGCGACGCGCCACAGCTGATCGTGCTCGACGGCGGGAACCTCGGCGAGGTACTGATCGCCGCGCTCGGCGACGAAGTTGGGCTGCGTCACCACCGTGATCCCGAGTTCGGCGAGGTCGGCCAGGTTGTCGTCGGGCACCACGGCGGCGTGTTCGATGCGGTCTTGTGGATGGCATCCGGCCGCGCGCAGCGCCGCGATGGTCACCACCAGCTGTGCCGCGGTCACGCAGTGCACAGCGACCGGCTGCCCGCTGTCATGTTGGCGCGCAATCCATTCCGTGAGCGCGTCGAGGTCCAGGCGATCGTCGTGCAGGATCTTCTTGCCCGGCGAAAGGAAACTCAGCCGCGGCCGGAACTCGCCACGCTGGTGCGCCGTCATCAGCGAGTCCCTGCCGTCGGCATCGAGATCGGGGGTCGCGTCGGTGACGCCGGTGACGCCGGTCGCGGTGATCCGGCGGCTCAGTTCGGCCAAATCGGTTTCGCGCCGCTGCAGCGCCAACGACCAGCCACGGTCGGCGCTGCGCAGCCGCCCATCGGGATGTTCGGCCAGCCCGACGCGGCCCAGGGCCTCGGAATTGAGGATCCACAGCGCCCCGCTGCGGTGCTGGATGCGCACCGGAACGTGGGGAACGATGGCGTCGAGCGCGCCCCGATCGAGTTCTCCGGCAACCGAATCGTGGTATCCCACAGCGCGAATCCAGCCATCGGGTCCCGGGGTGGCGTTCGCGAGCAATTGGGTGAGCTGCGATGCGGTGCTGACCCCGGGCGGCCCGACGAAGAACGAATTCAGCGCCGAGGCCGCCGAGCGCAAGTGCACATGGTGGTCGTGCAGCCCTGGCAGGACGGTACCGCCGCCCGCGTACAGCACACCCTCGCCCGCCCGCGGCACCAGACCCTCCCCGGGCGGCGCCATCTCCTCGATCAACGCGCCCACCCGGATGTCTGTCGTGGTCCCGTCCAGCAGGGTTGCCCGCTGAATCAGCATGACAGCACACGTCTTTGGCTTACCAGGTGGCGCACCACCGCGTTGTCGGCGCCCGGCCCGGACGCCGGACGCGACGCCGGCAGGGCCGAAGGTGCTGACACCGGCGCCGGCGATGCCGACGGCTCGACCGGCAGCGCCGCGTACGTCGCCGCGACCCCGGCCAGGGATACGCCGATCAATTCGCCGCCACCGCGCCCCAGGGATTCGGCCACCGCCAGCGTTGCCTCCAGCCCGGTCAGCGGGTCGGCGATGGCGTCGCCGCAGAACACCGGTCCGTCGGCGCTGGTGCCGACCAGACCGCCGGCCACCGCGGTGTCGTCGCCGAATCCCGGCCTGCGGCCCTCATATCCGTTGATTTGCAACCAGATTCGGCCTGGGCGCGGCGCGATGTCATCGGGCCCGAGCCCCCGGCGCGCCAGCGCCGCCGGGCGTGACCCCTCGATGACGATGTCGCTGAACGCGAGCAGTTCACGCAGTTCGTCGGCTTGGCCATCGAAATCGACCCCATAACAAAGCTTTTGGCCGTTGATCCAGTTGAAGAACGCCCGGTCACCGGCCCGGGTACCGTCCGGGCGGCGCGGGCTTTCGACCTTGACGACGGTCGCTCCGGCACGGGCCAGCAGGTGCCCACACAGCGGCCCCGCCCACATCGAGGACAGATCGGTAACCAGCAGACCCTGCGGTGCGCGCGGCGCCAAACGCGATCCCGCAAGGCGTATGTGCGGCACCGCGGGTGCGGCCTCGCCCAGGCCCGCCACCGGAATGTCGAGCAGCCCCGCCCGCTCGACGATCTCGGCCACCGGACGGGTGGCGGCCCAGCGCTGCAGCACCGGCCACGGGTCGGCGGCCACATCATGGGCCTGCAGCAGCGCCGGGACGGCGTCCAGGTCGTCGGCACGCGAGAGGGTGAGCGCGCAGAAGCCATTCCGGGCAGCGAGCAGGCGGGTGGCTCCGCCCGGCGACACCCGGCCGCCGCGAGTTAGCCCGAGCAATGCCGCCCGCCCGGTCAGCAGGCTCACCGCATCGACGCCAATACCCAGTCGGTCACCGACGGCCGTAGCGACGTCCCGCGCGCGGATCAGCACGTTGGCGCGGGAGAAGTCGGCGGGACCGTCGGGCAGGCCGGTCAAGTAGGCCAGCCCGCTGCTTCCCCACTCTTCGACTTGCTGGGACAACGCCGAACTCACGCCCCCATTGTGCGCGTGGCGCCGGGGCGACCGGCAAACCCCACTCAGAACTGCAGTGCGTGAAACCGCCAGTCCAGCACCGGACGGTCTGGCTCACCCGCGGTATCGCTGACCGCATACACCAGCGACCGCAGCCCGAGCACGCCACCGTGATCGGTCGGCTCGGCGGATTCGATGTGCAGCTCGCTGTAAACGGTGTCGCCCTCGTGCACGGGCCCGGTGTGGTCGCAAGACTGCCAGTTCAGGACCGTCACCAGGTTGGGCAGCAACCTGCTCGCCTGTGCGAATGCCAGCCCGATGGTATGTCCGCCGTACACCAGCCGTCGGCCGCCGATCCGCGAATCATGATGTGTTGCAGCAATATTCAGGGTAAGGCGGGCGAGTTCGGCAGCGCTACTGACCACGTCGGCGGTGCTGTGCAACACCGAGCCCGCCAGGCCGGTATCGAAGTGCGGGCCGGGCACCTTGTCGCGGAACACCTCAGGGTCCCACTGCGCGGTCGGATCGTGCGCGGGGCCGGGCACGTCGGCGCCGATGGCGGACAGGTCGTCGTTCGGCGCGTTGTCGGGTGTGAAATCCGGGCTGGCGGGCAGCATGCCGCACCGGTAGAAGTCGAGCACCAGCTGATCGGCCTGGTCGATCGTGATCATCCGCAGCGCCGCCAACCCCGTCGGCGTCCGGCCCGGCTTGAGCGAGTTCGCGCGCAGCCCAACCACTTCGGTGCGGGTGTAGAGGGAATCGCCGATGACCGGAAACCGGTGAAACACCAGGCCGCGATAGAACAGGTTGGCTTTGACCCGCTGGGTCGCCAGTGTCGACTGCCCGATCGCCACGTCGCACACCAACCCCGGATGGGCCAGCGGCGCCGGCAGGGCCGTCACCGCCCCGCACAGATCGGCGTCCAGCCCCAGACGCAGCCGGTCCCCCACGATCGCCTGGTGAGCGCCCGCCAACCCCGACGACAACGTCACCGACGGCGCCCAGTCGAACACCTGCCCCACCGAGAGGTCGTCGAAGTACGGTCCCCCCTCGCGAATCCCCGCATACCCGTCACTAGTCACAACGCCCCATGCTGGCAGGCTGTGGAATCGAGGGTCAACTTCGTGGCGATCGCGAGCGCGGCGGAGGGGCGAATGGGGTCGTCACGATCAGGGCTGGAGGCGATCGCGAGCGCGGCGGAGGGGCGAATGGGGGCACCTCCCGCTTGCGGGGGAGGGTCGTCACCATCAGGGCTGGAGGATGATCACAGGTGAACGACGAAGAAGAGATGCTGGTCGCCACTGTGCGGGCGTTCATCGACCGCGACGTCAAACCGAGCATTCGCGACGTCGAGCACGCCAACACCTACCCCGAGGCGTGGATCGAGCAGATGAAGCGGATCGGCATCTACGGTCTGGCCGTTCCGGAGGAATACGGTGGATCGCCGGTGTCGATGCCGTGCTACGTCCGAGTCACCGAGGAACTGGCGCGCGGCTGGATGAGCCTGGCCGGTGCGATGGGCGGGCACACCGTTGTCGCCAAACTGCTGACGCTGTTCGGCACCGAGGACCAGAAGCGGACCTACCTGCCGCGGATGGCCAGCGGAGAGGTGCGCGCCACCATGGCGCTGACCGAGCCCGGCGGTGGCTCGGATCTGCAGAACTTGACGACCACCGCGCTGCCGGACGCCGACGGGCTGGTGATCAACGGATCCAAGACCTGGATCAGCAACGCACGCCGTGCCGGACTGATCGCGCTGCTGTGCAAGACCGACCCGGATGCCAAACCGCGCCATAAGGGCATCTCGATCGTGCTCGTCGAGCACGGGCCGGGTCTGACGGTGTCGCGGGACCTGCCGAAGTTGGGTTACAAGGGCGTCGAGTCCTGCGAGCTGTCGTTCGACGACTTCCGGGCACCTCGGACGGCGTTGCTGGGAGACGCTGCGGGCGAAGGCTTTTCACAGATGATGAAGGGGCTCGAGACAGGACGCATCCAGGTGGCTTCCCGTGCCCTGGGTGTAGCCACCGCGGCGCTCGAGGACGCGCTGGCCTACGCCCAGCAGCGCGAGAGCTTCGGCCAGCCGATCTGGCAGCACCAGTCGATCGGTAACTACCTGGCCGACATGGCGACCAAACTCACCGCGGCCCGCCAGCTCACCCGGTATGCCGCCGAGCGGTACGACAGCGGCGAACGCTGCGACATGGAAGCCGGGATGGCGAAATTGTTTGCCTCCGAGGTCGCCATGGAGATCGCACTGAACGCGGTGCGAATCCATGGCGGCTACGGCTATTCCACCGAATACGACGTCGAACGCTACTTTCGGGACGCACCGCTGATGATCGTCGGTGAAGGCACCAACGAGATCCAGCGAAATGTGATTGCCCGGCAACTGGTGACCCGCGGCGGAATCTGATCCGGCCCGCCAAACTCTCGGCCCGAGAACGAAGTTTAGGAGTATATTTACCTGACTTCTCCGGCGGGCAAACCGGTATGGAAGTAGAGCTGTTCGCCAGCCGAGGGAATCAGAAGGAAAGGCAGCCGCCATGAGTTATCCTCCCGTGCCACCCGGAGGTTCGCCAGAATGGCCAGGACAGCAACCGGAATGGCAAGGCCGACAACCGGAATGGCAGGGCCAGCAGCCCGCCGGTTGGCAAGGTCAGCAGCCACCGGGATGGCAGGGCCAGCCGCAGCCCGCGGGATGGCCGGCGCCGCAGCCGGGAATGCAGGAGCCTGAGAACTATCTGGTCTGGGCGATCCTGTGCACGGTGCTGTGCTGCCTGCCGTTCGGGATCGTGTCGATCGTCTACTCCAACAAGGTCTCCGGGCTGTGGGCCCAGGGACGGTACGCCGAGGCGTACGAGGCGTCCAACAATGCCAAGAAGTGGGTCATCATCGGCGCGATCGTGGGCGCCGCCGCCGCGGTGATCGGCGTCGTGCTGTGGTTCGCCATGTTCGCGGCGATCGTGTCTTCCATCCCGTCCACGACCACCACCACCTATTCGGGCTTCTGAACTCAGGCCTCGTCCACCAGCCCCCAGGCCAATGCGGTCTGCGTGTCGACGGTGCGACCGGACAATACGAGATACGCTGTGCGCCAACGGCCTATCCGCCGCGTGACGCTCACGGTCCCACCGGCTCCGGGGAGTAACCCCAATGCCAGCTCGGGCAGCCCGAGCATCGCATCGTTGCGGGCGGTGACCCACCCGCAAAACGCCGCCATCTCCAGTCCGCTGCCCACCACCCGGCCGTGCACCTCGGCCCGGCACGCCCTGCCGAGCCTGGCGGTCAGCGCATCGAGCGCCAGGGCGGGGCTGTAGCGGGTACGGGCCAAGTGCGCGCTCGCCGGGTCGGCGAAGGTGCCGAACTCGGCCAGGTCCCCACCGCTGCAGAACGACGGACCGTTGCCGCTCAACACGATGCCGGTGACCGACGGGTCCAGCTGCGCGACCGTCAGCGCCTCCAACAGCGCCGCGCGCGCGTCGGTGGAGAATGCGTTGTGCCGCTGCGGCCGGTTGAACGCGATACGCACAACGTCGCCGTCGCGGGTCGCCTGCACCGGGTCGACGATCTCGGGCATGCGGACCGGGCCGCGCTCGCGTAACCACTGCGCGAACTCCGGGCCGGCCTGCAGGGTCGAGTACGCCAACGACTCCGTCATCACCCCGGACACCGTCGGGCCCCGCGGATCCACCGCGCGCAACACGTCGTCACAGATCCCGCTGGCGTGCGGCCACCGTTGACAGCGTGCCGTCAGCTCCTCCACGGTCGCCGGCACCGAATCGACGGTGACCACGCGCCGGTCTTCGCAGCGATCCTCGGTCAGCGTGAATGTTGCTGCGTCAAGCCAGAATCCGGCCCTGGCGATGTCGGCGGCCGAGCCGACGGCGACGATCACCCCGGGCGGCGACACCGGGGCGTCCTGCGGCGCCCTCGACAGGTCGACCACCTGGAGCATCGGTCACACCGAGTACTTCTCGATCAGCCCGTTCTTGTAGAGCTTGCCGGTGTCGGTGCGCGGCAGCTGGGCTTCGAACGCGATGGATCGCGGGCATTTGTAGTGCGCCAGCCGGTCTCGCAGCCACACCGTCAACTCCTCGGCGAATTCGTCGGTGGCGTCGGCCGCATCGACGGTCTGCACGGCCGCCACGACGCGCTGGCCCATCTCGTCGTCGGGCACCCCGAACACCGCGGCGTCCAACACCTTCGGGTGGGTGACCAGAAGGTTCTCGGCTTCCTGCGGGTAGATGTTCACCCCGCCGGAAATGATCATGTGGTGACGCCGGTCGGTCAGGTACAGGTAACCCTCGTCGTCGAGATAGCCGATGTCCCCAACGGTGGCCCAGCCGTGCTTATCGCGCGATGAGGCGGTTTTCGCCTCGTCGTTGAGGTATTCGAAGGAATAGCCGCCCTCGAAGTAAATCTCGCCGGCCTGCCCGGGTCCCAGCTCGTTGCCGTGCTCGTCGAGGATGTGCACGGCGCCCCCCATGGGTTTGCCCACCGAACCCGGATGCGCCAGCCAATCAACGGCGGTGATCAGCGTCGACCCGTGCGCTTCCGAGGACGCGTAGTACTCGTCGATGATCGGCCCCCACCAGTCGATCATCTGCTTCTTGATCTCCACCGGGCACGGAGCCGCCGCGTGCATCACCCGCCGCAGGCTCGCCAGGTCGTATGAATGACGAACCTGGTCAGGCAGTTTCAGCATGCGGGTGAACATCGCCGGGACGAACTGGCCGTGCGTGACTCGGTGACGCTGGATCACGTCCAGGCAGCCTTCGGCGTCGAACTTCTCCATCACCACCGTGGTGATGCCGCCGGCCTGCGCGCTCATCGACCATACCGACGGCGCCGTGTGGTACAGCGGCGCCGGGCTGAGGTAGATCGAGCCGGGCGTCATCCAGAAACCGACGAGTGCGGACATCATGCCGGGCGCCTCGGCCGGTGGCACGTGCGGCAATTCGCGTTTGATGCCCTTGGGGCGGCCGGTGGTGCCCGACGAGTACTGCAGCAGGTCGCCCTCGATCTCATCATCGATCGGGGTATCGGGCTGTCCGGCAACGCATTCCGGGTAACGCTCCCAGCCGGGCAGGTCGCCATCAGCGATCAGCAGCAGCTCGGGTAGCCCGCCCCGCAGCTGCTCGGCCAGGCCGGCGAGGGTATCGCGCAGCGCCGCCGAGCCGATGATGGCCTTGGCGCTGCTGTTGTCGATGATGTAGGCCGCCTCAGCCGCGGTCAGGTGGGTGTTGATCGGCACGTAGTACAAACCGCTGCGCCGAGCCGCCCACATCACCGCGTGGATGTACTCGTTGTTCTCCATCAGGATTGCGACGGTGTCGCCCTCGCGCAGACCCGCCTCGCGGAACCGGTGCGCCAGTCGATTGGCGCGCGCTTCGAGTTCGTCGAAGGTGACGACCGTTCCGGACGGGTACAGGATGACAGCAGGTTTGTCGGCGCCGATATAGGGGCGGATCTGCATGCGCAGACTGTACCGCCGCCAAACTTGACGGGTGTTAAGTGGTCGCTCCGCCGGGCAGTAGCAGCGCGCTGTCGCCGAATTCATGCCACAGGTAGCCGTGTTCCACCGCCTCCCGATACGCCCTGGCGACCAGCTCGGGACCGGCGAGCGCCTCCAGCAATAACAGGTGCGAGGCGCCGGCATCGTGCCAGCCGGTCACCAGGCCGCCGACGACACGACTGGGCCGGCCGGGGCCGAGCACCAGATCCGTCCAGCCGTCCGCCTGCCGCACCACGCCGTCGGCGGTGGCGGCCGACTCCAGGGCGCGGGTCACCGTCGTTCCCACCGCGATCACCCGTCCGCCGGTCGCCCGCGTGAAGTTCACCAGCCGCGCGGTGGCGGCCGGCACGTGGAACGGTTCGGCGACCGGGGGCTCGCCCGCATCCGCGGACGACACCCCCGCGTGCAGCGTGATCGGCGCGATCGCGATGCCGGCGGCTACCAGGTCGGTGACCAGTTCGGTGCTAAACGGCCTTGCTGCACTCGGCATTTCAGCGCTTCCGTGCCGTCGGGCGAACACCGTCTGGTAGTAGCGCAGCGGCCACGGCCGGGGCACATACGAGTACCGGATGGGCCGGCCGTGCCGGGCCAGATACGACGCGACGTCACCCTCCACAACGACTCGGGCGGCCCACAACCGCGCCCCGCTGATCCCCGGTTGCGGGTAGGACGACTCGATGACAAGCGCCCCGCCGCCCGGCATTTCGATGCGTTCATCCGGCCGGATGTCGGTCAGGTGCCCCGCCGCGTTGCCCGCCGGCCGGAGTTCGACCACCCAGACCAGGGCGGCGCGTGCCGTGGAGAAGTGGATGGCGATCGGCCGGCCGGCGCGGTCGCCATCGACGGCGGCGGGCAGGGTGGCCGAGTCGTTCACCACCAGGAGATCGCCCGGTCGCAGGTAGTCACCGAGGTCGGTGAATCGCGCATGGTTGACCCCGCCCGACCGGGCGACCAGCAGCTTCACCGCGTCCCTCGCGATGCCGCGGACCTCCGGCGGCTCGGTGGCGTCCGAGGCCGGCGCGCGGTGGAAATGCGTCTGCGGGCTCGCTAGCGTCCTGGAAGCGGTCATTGCTGGGCTCCGGACAGCGCCAGATCCGCGGCGCGGTAGCGGCCAGCGGGCGGGCGCGTGTCGAGCAATCGCAGCAAGGCCGGCACGACGGACGCCGGCTCGGCACGGTCGGAGATGTCCTCGCCCGGGAAGGCGGCCTGGTGCATCTCGGTGCGCATGTCGCCGGGGTCGAAGGCGTACACGCGCACCACGGGCGTCTCGGCGGCCAGGACGGCGGATAGTTGGTCGAGCGCGGCCTTCGACGAGCCATACCCGCCCCAGCCGGGGTACGGTTCGACGGCGGCGTCGGAGGTCAGATTGACGATCGCACCGGCGTTTTCGGCGAGCATCGGCAACGTGGCCTGGATCAGGGCCAGCGGCGCGAACAGATTCGTCTGGTACACCGTCCACAACTCGCGCACAGGGTAATCGGCGAGGACCGGTTGCGGGCTGGGCCCCAGCCGGCTGGCGTTGTTCACCAAGAGACCAAGTGGGCCGCCGGATGCCGCCTCGACCAACTCGGCACGGTGCGACGCGTCGGTGACGTCACCGGGCAGCGCGATAAAATGTCTTGAATTCACTTCTCGGACAGTTGATTCCAGTTCAGAGGCGCGTCGGGCATCGCCGACGACGGTCCAACCGCGGTCGAGCAGGGCGGCGGTAACCGCACTTCCGAAGCCGCGCGAGGCGCCGGTGACAATCGCGACGGGTTGCTGTTTGCGTTGAGTCATACCACCCATACTGATAGTTGAAGTAAACTTCAAGTCAAGTCCCGAATTCGAGAAGGCCACAATGGATAAGCGAGACTTGTTCACCGTCGGTGAGATAGCGAACCGCAGCGGCTTCGCGGCATCGGCGATCCGGTTCTATGAGAGCCAGGGCCTGATCACGGCGACCCGGACTGCCGGTGGCCAGCGCCGCTTCGAGCGGCAGATGCTGCGACGCCTGGCCTTCATCAAGGCCGCCCGCAACGTCGGGCTGAGCCTGGATGAGATCGCCGACGCACTCGCCACACTTCCCGATGGCCGCACCCCGACCCGCGCCGACTGGGGCCGGCTGTCCAAAACCTGGCGCGCGCGCCTCGACGATCAGATCGCCGGGTTGATCGCGCTGCGCGACAACCTGGACTCGTGCATCGGGTGCGGTTGCCTGTCGCTGAAGCGCTGCGCCATCTCCAACCCGGGCGACCTGGCGGCCAGCACCGGAGCGGGAGCGGTATACCTGCCGAGATCGCTACGGCGGCAGGCGATTAGCGGCTAAGGTCCACCTCGCCGCCGAGCCGGGCTAGCCCGCTTCGGACAACCGCTGCTTGAGCGCCTCGAACTCGTCGCGAACACCGGTGGGCAGCTTGTCGCCGACGAACTCGAACCACTCCTCGATCAAGGGCAGTTCCTGGCGCCACTCGGCCGGGTTGACCGCCAGCGCCTTGGCCACGTCACCGCCGTCGACATCCAGGCCGTCCAGATCCAGGTCGTCGACCGCCGGCACGATGCCGATCGGGGTGTCCTGGCCGCCGGCCTGGTGCTCGATGCGGTCCACGATCCACTTGAGCACCCGGCTGTTCTCGCCGAAGCCCGGCCACAGGAAGCCACCGTCTTCGTCGCGGCGGAACCAGTTGACGAAGAACACCTTGGGCATCTTGGACTCGTCGGAGTTCTTACCCAGGTCGAGCCAGTGCTGGAAGTAGTCACCGACGTGGTAGCCCAGGAACGGCAGCATGGCCATCGGGTCGCGGCGCACGGCGCCGACCTTACCCTCGGCGGCGGCGGTCTGCTCGCTGCCCATGGTGGCTCCCATGAACACGCCGTGCTGCCAGTCACGCGCCTCGGTGACCAGCGGCACCGTCGTCTTGCGGCGCGCGCCGAACAGGATTCCGGAAATCGGCACGCCCTGCGGGTCGTCCCACTCCGGCGCCAGGATGGGGCACTGCGACATGGGTGTGCAGTAGCGCGAGTTGGGGTGCGCGGCCTTCTCGTCGGAATCGGGCGTCCAGTCGCGGCCCTTCCAGTCGGTCAGGTGCTGCGGCTCGCCCTCCAGGCCCTCCCACCACACGTCGTTGTCGTCGGTGAGCGCCACATTGGTGAAGACGGTGTTGCCGGCCTCGATGGTGCGCATCGCGTTGGGGTTGGACTTCCAGTTGGTGCCCGGCGCGACGCCGAAGAAACCGAACTCGGGATTGACCGCATACAGGCGGCCGTCCTTGCCGAACCGCATCCAGGCGATGTCGTCACCGAGGGTCTCGGCGCGCCAGCCCGGGATGGTCGGCTGCAGCATGGCGAGGTTGGTCTTGCCGCACGCCGACGGGAACGCCGCGGCGAAGTAGTACGCCTTGTTCTCCGGGGAGATGAGCTTGAGGATCAGCATGTGCTCGGCGAGCCAGCCCTCGTCGTGAGCCATCGCCGAGGCGATGCGCAGCGAAAAACACTTCTTGCCCAGCAGCGCGTTACCGCCGTAGCCCGAGCCGTAGCTCATGATCTCGCGGGTCTCCGGGAAGTGGGTGATGTACTTGGTGTCGTTGCACGGCCACGGCACGTCTTCTTTTCGGGTTCCGTCCCGACCCTCCAGCGGCGCGCCCACCGAGTGCATCGCCTTGACGAAGAATCCGTCGTCGCCGATCTTCTCCAGGGCGGCCTTGCCCATCCGGGTCATCACCTTCATCGAGATGACGACGTACTCGGAGTCGGTGATCTCCACACCCAGCTTGGGGTCGTCGGCGCCCAGCGGGCCCATGCAGAACGGCACCACCCACATGGTGCGACCGCGCATGCAGCCGCGGTACAGGTCGGTCATGGTGGACCTCATCTCGGACGGGTCCATCCAGTTGTTGGTGGGGCCCGCGTCGATCTGTCGCTCGGAACAGATGAAGGTTCGGGACTCCACGCGCGCCACGTCGGACGGGTCGGACAGCGCCAGGTAAGAGTTGGGGTGCTTCTCCTCGTTGAGCTTCTTCAACGTGCCGGCCTCGACCAGTTGGGTGGCCAGCCGGTTGAACTCCTCGTCCGAGCCGTCAGCGAAGATCACCCGGTCGGGCTGGGTGAGTTCGGCGACCTCCTGCACCCAGGACAGCAGGCCCGGATGGTTCGTGGGTGCTGTATCCAAACCGGGAATGGTCGCTGAGGTCATCGAACTCTCCTGGATTCTTCTGCGTATCGGGCTGGTGTTGCTCGCTATGCTCTCGCCCACACAATTAAGGAATTGGTGGCGTTAACAACAGGTTATCGTGAGGATCTTGTCGGGGGAGCCTCGGGCGGGTATAAGCCTTCTCACTACAACGATTCAGAAGATTCGGGCGGGTCGCCATCTTCGCTCCTCGAAGCGGTTTTTTCGGTCTCGTCGACGCCGGCGTTTTCGGGGTGACTTTCGTCTTCCCGTATACCCGGTTCACCCAGTTCTGCACGCACGGCCACCAGGGCCGCCGTCACCGCGGGCATGTCTCGATCGCGCGCCGCCGCGGCTCGCGCGGCGGCCAGGGCGTGCTCGCGCAATTCGGTGTCGATGACGCCGACCGACGCCGACACCTGCGCGTTCTCGGCCTCGTCCTGAGCCAGCAGCGCCTTGCTCAACACCGACTCGGCGACCAGCACCCGGGTGGCGACCAGCTCCTCGACGACCGACTGCAGTGAGGACGTGACGTCGCCCGCCCAGCGGTCCAGCAGCGCCCGGTCGTGCAGCAGCGCACGGATATTGATCACCATGAAGGTGAGCGCCACCGAGATCGCCACGCACGCGAGGGCCGCGGCGACCGCCAGCGCGGGGTTGAGCCGCGAGGCCAGGCCGCTCATCAGCCGGCTCAGCGTCAGCGCCACCCCGAGGCCGAACCCGACGCCCAGCACGATCATCAGCCAGGTTTCCTGTCGGCGCGATTTCAGCGGCGGCCGCGGCACATTGACCTCCGGCAGCCGCTCGAGCGGCGGCAGCTCCATCGGCACGCTCACCACCTGCGCCACCTCGGCCAGTTGCGTGTCGGTGCCTTCGCTGACCTCGGCCGCCACCGCGTCCAGCCGCTCGCGGGTGTGCGCCTCGAAACCGGACATCTCGCGCCGCGACAAACCCGCCGCGCGTTCCTGCAGTTCGGTGCGCACCGCCGCGCACCGGTTACGCGCGGAATGCGACAGGGCGACCCGTGCCTGCTGGATCTGACCGCGCAGCGTGATGGTGCGCTCGCTTTTCGCCTGACGCCGCTGCTGCAGCGCGGTGCTGCGCTCTTCGCGTAATGCCTCGACCCGGGCCCGCCGGCCCGACCCCTCGACCTCGCGGTCGAACCGGCGTGCCATCGTCTGCAGCCGAGATTCCCACGCCCGCAACCTGTTTCGGTGCGCGAGATCGGGGTCATCGAGCAGCGCCGTGACGGCTTCGACCAGGTCGTCGACGTCCGGGTCGCCCAGGTCGGGCACAGCCGCCGCGCCCACCCAGGGCGCCCGGCCGTAGCGGGGCGCGTGCGCACCCAGCGAGTCGCGGTTGGCGGCGACGATGTCGCGCCAGTTGAGATGCACGTCGATCTTGGACACCACACCGACGACCGCGTCGGTGTGCTCGGTCGTGGCGTCCAGCAGCGCACAGTCCGACGGCGTCAGGTTCGCAGCCGCGGACACCACGAACACCACGGCCACCGGCACCTCGCCGGGGCCCAGGTCCGTCGACTCGACGAATTTGCGTTCTGGCAGTCGCTCACGCAGTGCGCCGGCCAGCGCACTGACCCCCGCCATCCACGGGCCGGTCACCAGCACCGCGTCGCAGCGCTGAATCGCCGGCGGATCCAGCCCGGGGCCGGCCGCCGCCACCAGCGCGTCCACCTCGGCGACGGGATCTTGGCTTGTTTCGCCGCTCACCAGGATTCCCCCGGCAGCGACGCGCAGGCCTGAGACCACAGCCGCAGCGATCCCCGGGCGATGTCGGCGCCGCAGGCGCGGTGCAGTTCGCTGGCAGAGGCGCGACTGTAGCGCTGCCACCGCACCGCCCGCGGCAGGTGCGCGGACGGGTCTCGATGGGCGTCGAGGGCCTTCTGGTCGCCCGGCTCCAGGCCGGCCGCCTCGGCCAGGTCCACGGCGGCCACCATCCGGGCGACCACAGTCTCGTCGCGGGACAGGAACGCGCTGATGCGCTCACCGAGCCTGCCGCCGCCGGCGGCCAGCGCCTCGAGTTCGGCGACGGCGTGCAGCACCCGCTGATAGCGCGCCTCGGCGCCCAGCGCGCCGATTCTGGCCAGGACGGCGTCGATGCCACTCATCCGGTGCAGCAGGGTCAGCACCTGGGCCGGGGTACGGCCCTGCCGGAACGCGGCGACCGCCAGCGCGGTGCCGAACAGGTCGAGGGTGTCCAACAGGCGCTGCCGCACCTCGGCGGGCACCGGGGCGTCGGCGGCCAGGAATCCGGCGAAGGAGCCGTCGAAACAAGCGGTGCCGCCGGGATGAGCGGCGAGCGTGGACAGCGCCGTCCACTGGGTGCTGTCCAGGTCGTCGAGCGCGGCGACCGCGAGCAGACCGGTCATCGGTTCCATAGGCACGCCGATCAGCGCCGAGAGCTCCGTGCACCTCGCGCGCGCCGCCGCGATCGGGCCGTCACCGCCACGGCCGGACAGCGAGCCCGCCAAATCGGCCTTGTTCAGCACCGCCAACAGCGGGTGCCCGGCCGTCGCGATCGCCTGGGTGTCCTCGGGCTTGACCACCTCCGTGATCACGTACACCAGCGCGTCGACGTCGCGATCCGTCACCGGGTCGTCGACCGCGATGCCCGCCACGCGCCCCGCGCCGGCCAGGGCCCGGCGCACAGTGCGGCACCCGACCCCACGACGGCCGCGCACGACCACGCGCAGAGGCGCGGCGGATCGCTGCGCGATCGCCGTCACGCGCGGGTCGACGTGGTCGGCAGCAAACCGCGCCAGCTCGTCAACGAAAGTTCGGTGTCCTTGTGCCCTCATATCCCGCCTGTTCGGTCTGGATGACCCCATGCCCGGCCGGCGCTGCCTCTACTGGCTGCAGCGCCGGGGCCGAGCGGTCCCACCGAATGGTGGCACCCGCGTCATCAAGAAGCGAGCCACCGTTAATCAGTTACCAGTTCAACGCAACTGTTGGGTATCAATCCGGACCAGGGGCGGCTACATCCAAGGTTTATAGGCCACCATGGACAAATGCATGCGCAGCGGGGGGTGGCGATGTCTGCCGGCACGCCGACCGGGGACTCCGACCGCGCCGACCAGCGCTATCTCCCGGCAACGGCGTTCCGATCGCGCCGTTCGGCGCTGTCCGATGCCCAGCGCCAGACCTGGGAGCGGCGCTGGCCTGAACTCGGCCTGTCAGTAGGCGCCGTAACCGACGAAGCCGACAGCTGCGAACCCCCGCTGGATACCCCCGCATGGTTCGGACGACAGGCCCCGGTGGTGCTCGAAATCGGTTGCGGCAGTGGCATATCCACCCTGGCGATGGCGAAGGATGAGCCCCATATCGATGTGGTCGCGGTGGAAATCTACCGCCGCGGGCTGGCGCAGCTGCTGTCCGCTATCGACCGCGACCAGGTGAGCAACATCCGGCTGATCCGCGGCAACGCCCTCGATGTCCTGCAACGCCTCATCGCCCCGGCTTCGCTGACCGGGGTTCGCGTCTTCTTTCCCGATCCGTGGCCGAAAGCCCGGCACCACAAACGCCGGTTCGTGCAGCCCGGGACGATTGGCTTGATAGCCGATCGGCTACTCCCTGGTGGTGTCCTGCACGTTGCGACGGACCACGCCGGCTACGCCGAACACATCGCCGAGGTCGGCGCGGGTGAATCGCTACTGCATCCGGTCGGTCCCGACAGTGCGCTGCCCATCTCGATCGTCCGCCCGACCACCAAGTACGAGACGAAGGCTCAAGAAGCGGGCAGCGCCGTCACCGAATTCATTTGGCTTAGACGATGAGTAGGCGATGAGCATGAGCCTCACTGAAGAGACCGCGGCGGGGGCAGAGCCCGTCGCGCCGCCGGCGGTGCTGGCCGGCGACGAGTTGGGCGACTTCTCTCCCCCGGGTGGACGCGTGTTGCTGGTGTGGGATGCCCCCAACCTCGACATGGGCCTGGGCTCCATCCTGGGCCGGCGCCCGACAGCCCTGGAACGCCCCCGGTTCGACGCCCTGGGCCGCTGGTTGTTGTCGCGCACGGCCGAGGTCAGCACCGGTCGCCCCGGCGTCGTAGTGGAACCCGAGGCCACCGTCTTCACCAACATCGCGCCGGGCAGCGCCGACGTCGTCCGACCCTGGGTGGACGCGCTCCGCAACGTGGGATTTGCGGTGTTCGCCAAGCCGAAGATCGACGAGGACAGCGACGTCGACCGCGACATGCTGGCCCATATCGAACTGCGGCGCACCGAAGGATTGGCGGCGCTGGTGGTGGCTTCCGCCGACGGTCAGGCGTTTCGTCACCCGCTGGAAGACATCGCACGAACCGGGGTCAGCGTCCAGGTGATCGGATTTCGCGAACATGCGAGTTGGGCGCTAGCGTCGGATACCTTGGACTTCGTTGATCTGGAGGATATCGCTGGTGTCTTCCGGGAACCGTTGCCGCGGATCGGCCTAGATTCGCTGCCTGACCAGGGTGCGTGGCTGCAGCCGTTCCGGCCGCTCTCCGCGCTGCTGACCGCGCGTGTGTGACACTGGAAAACCGATGCGCGGGTCGTTAACGATCCAGTAAGGAGCTTGCGTGTTCGCCTGGTGGGGTCGAACTGTGTACCGATACCGGTACATCGTGATCGGGGTCACGGTAGCTCTGTGTCTTCTGGGCGGCGTCTTCGGAGTCAGCCTGGGCAAGCATGTTACACAGAGCGGCTTCTACGACGACGGGAGCCAATCCGTCAAAGCCTCGGTGCTGGGCGACCAGACCTACGGCCGTGATCGCACCAGCCACATCGTGGCCACCTTCACCGCTCCCAATGGAAAAACGGCCGATGACTCGGCGTGGCGCGACAAACTCGTCGGCGAACTCAACAAGTTCAAGACCGACCATCCCGACCAGGTCGTCGGCTGGGCCGGCTGGCTGGCGGCACCGGACAGCACCAACCCGGTCATCAAGGGGATGGTCAGCGAGGACAGGAAGCACACCTTCGTCAGCATTCCGCTGAAAGGCAATGACGACGACAGCATCCTGAACAACTACAAGGCCATCCAGCCGGATCTGCAGAAGCTCGACGGGGGCACGGTGCAGCTGGCCGGTCTCGAGCCGATCGCCAACGCCCTGACGGGCACCATCGCCACCGACCAACGCCGCATGGAGGTCCTGGCGGTGCCGCTGGTTGCGGTGGTCCTGTTCCTGGTGTTCGGTGGCGCGGTCGCGGCGGGCCTTCCGGCCATCGTGGGCGGCCTGAGCATCGCGGGCTCGCTGGGCATCCTGCGGCTGGTCGCGGTGTTCGGGCCGGTGCACTTCTTCGCCCAGCCGGTGGTGTCGCTGATCGGCCTGGGTATCGCCATCGACTACGGACTTTTCGTGGTGAGCCGGTTCCGGGAGGAGATAGCCGAGGGCTACGACACCGAGGCCGCGGTGCGAAGAACCGTGATGACCGCCGGGCGCACCGTGACGTTCTCGGCGGTGCTGATCATCGCGTCGAGCGCCAGCCTGCTGGTGTTGCCGCAGGGCTTCGTGCATTCGCTGACTTACGCGATCTTCGCCGCGGTGGGCCTGGCGGCGTTGCTGTCGATCACGTTCCTGCCCGCCTGCCTGGGCATCCTCGGCCGCCACGTCGACGCGCTGGGTGTGCGGACCGCGTTCCGGGTGCCGTTCCTGCGGAACTGGAAGTACTCGCGGGCCTACCTGAACTGGCTGGCCGACCGGCTGCAGAAGACCAAGACCCGTGAAGAGGTCGAGGCCGGTTTCTGGGGCAAACTCGTCAACTGGGTGATGAAGCGTCCGCTGGCGTTCGCCATCCCG
>NZ_DASUHS010000079.1:0-26420 GCF_036273375.1 Mycobacterium sp.
GCCCAACGGGCTGCAGCTACGTCAGCAACGGGTTCCGCTGGGCGTCGTCGGCATGATCTACGAGGGCCGGCCCAATGTGACCGTCGACGCCTTCGGATTGGCGCTGAAGTCCGGCAATGCCGTGCTGCTGCGCGGAAGTTCGTCGGCGACGCGGTCCAACCAGGCGCTGGTCCAGGTGCTGCGGGCTTCGTTGGTCAGCGAGGACCTGCCCGCCGATGCGGTGCAACTGCTTTCGGCCGATGACCGCTCCACGGTGACGCATCTGATCCAGGCTCGCGGCCTGGTCGACGTGGTGATTCCGCGCGGCGGGGCGAGCCTGATCGACGCGGTGGTCCGCGACGCGCAGGTGCCCGCCATCGAGACCGGTGTCGGCAACTGTCACGTCTATGTGCACGACGGCGCCGACTTGGATGTGGCAGAGCGAATCCTGCTGAATTCAAAGACCCGTCGGCCCAGTGTCTGCAACGCCGCCGAGACACTGCTGGTCGACGTCGGGATCGCCGAACAGGCACTGCCCCGACTGGTGACCGCCCTGCAGGACGCCGGCGTGACCGTGCACGGTGGATTTTCGAAGGATGCGCACGAGGACGACCTGCGTCGCGAGTACCTGTCGATGGACATCGCGGTGGCGGTGGTCGACGGGATCGACGCCGCGATCGCTCACATCAACGAGTACGGCACCGGACACACCGAGGCCATCGTGACTACCAATATGGCTGCGGCGCAGAAGTTTACGGACGGTGTGGACGCGGCCGCGGTGATGGTGAACGCGTCCACGGCCTTCACCGACGGTGAGCAGTTCGGTTTCGGCGCCGAGATCGGCATCTCCACCCAGAAACTGCATGCCCGCGGTCCGATGGGGCTGCCCGAATTGACCTCGACCAAATGGATTGCGTGGGGAGACGGACAAACTCGTCCCGCCTGATACCCGCGTGGAGAAAGCGTTTTAGGAGAACCGATTGTGAGTGTGCCCGCCCGGTCCAAGCCGTTGTTCGACGACATCGACGACGTGTCGCGGCGGTTGGCCGAGACCGGCTACCTGCCCGACACCGCCACTGCGACGGCCGTGTTTTTGGCCGACCGGCTCGGTAAGCCGTTGTTGGTGGAAGGTCCGGCCGGCGTCGGCAAGACCGAGTTGGCCCGCGCCATCGCGCAGGCCACCGGCTCGGGCCTGGTGCGCCTGCAGTGCTACGAGGGCGTGGACGAGGCTCGCGCGCTCTATGAGTGGAACCATGCCAAGCAGATCCTGCGCATCCAGGCCGGGTCGGGGGACTGGGATCAGACCAAGGACGACGTGTTCAGCGAGGAGTTCCTGCTGCAGCGTCCGTTGCTGACCGCCATCCGGCGCACCGAGCCGACGGTGTTGCTCATCGACGAGACCGACAAGGCCGATATCGAGATCGAGGGCCTGCTGCTGGAGGTGCTGTCCGACTTTGCGGTGACCGTTCCCGAACTGGGCACCATCACCGCCGAGCGGACACCGCTGGTGGTGCTGACCTCCAACGCCACCCGCGAGCTGTCCGAGGCGCTCAAGCGTCGCTGCCTGTACTTGCACATCGACTTTCCCAGTCCCGACCTGGAACGCCGCATCCTGTTGTCCCGGGTCCCCGAGCTGCCCGCGCATCTGGCCGAGGAGCTCGTTCGCATCATCGGCGTGCTGCGCGGGATGCAACTCAAGAAAGTTCCGTCCATCGCCGAGACCATCGACTGGGGCCGCACGCTGCTCGCGCTGGGCCTGGACACCATCGACGACGCGGTCGTCGCGGCCACGCTCGGCGTGGTGCTCAAACATCAATCCGACCAGCAGCGCGCGACCGGCGAGCTGCGGCTGAATTAGGACGACTGCGATGGCCACCCGCCGCATCCGACCCTCCCGGCCGCTCGCCCCGCACGGGCTGCCCGGCCATTTGGTGGGATTCGTGGAAGCGCTTCGCGGAGCAGGGATTTCGGTCGGTCCATCGGAGACGGTGGATGCCGGCCGGGTGATGGCGACGCTCGGCCTGGGCGACCGGAAGGTGCTGCGCGAGGGCTTGGCGTGCGCTGTGTTGCGCCGGTCCGATCACCGCGAGACCTACGACGCCATGTTCGACCTGTGGTTCCCTGCGGCGCTGGGCGCACGTGCGGTGATCACCGACGACGAGGCCAACGAGACGCCAGACGACAACGCGTTGCCGGCCGACGATGTCGAGGCGATGCGCCAGATGCTGGTGGACCTGCTGACCGAGAATCCCGATCTCGCCGACATGGACGAGCGCCTGGTCGCGATGATCGCCCGGATCGTCGAGGCCTACGGCAAATACAGCTCCAGTCGCGGCCCGTCCTTCTCGTCGTACCAGGCGCTCAAGGCGATGGCGCTGGACGAGCTCGAGGGCAAGCTGCTGGCCGGGCTGCTCGCCTCGTACGGGGACGAACCCACGCCCAGCCAGGAGGAGATCGCCAAAGCGCTTGCCGCGCAGCGGATCACCCAGTTGCGCAAGATGGTCGATTCCGAGACCAAACGGCGCACCGCGGAGCAGCTGGGCCGCGATCACGTCCAGATGTACGGCATTCCACAGCTTTCCGAGAACGTGGAATTCCTGCGCGCCTCCGGTGAGCAGCTGCGCCAGATGCGCCGGGTGGTGGCCCCGCTAGCCCGAACGCTGGCGACCCGGCTGGCGGCCCGCCGGCGACGCACCCGGGCCGGGACGATCGATATGCGCAAGACGCTGCGCAAGTCGATGTCCACCGGTGGGGTTCCGATCGACGTCGTGCTGGCCAAGCCGCGTCCGGCACGGCCGGAACTGGTGGTGCTGTGCGACGTGTCCGGCTCGGTCGCCGGGTTCAGCCACTTCACCCTGCTCCTGGTACATGCTCTGCGCCAACAATTCTCGCGTGTTCGCGTGTTCGCCTTCATCGACACCACCGACGAGGTGACCCACATGTTCGGCCCGGACGCGGACCTGGCCGTGGCCATCCAGCGGATCACGCGGGAGTCGGGCGTTTACAGTCGCGACGGCCATTCCGATTACGGCAACGCGTTCGCGTCGTTCATGCAGGCGTTCCCCAATGTGCTGTCACCGCGTACCTCGCTGCTGGTGCTCGGGGACGGGCGCACCAATTACCGGAATCCCGAGACCGACCTGCTGTCTCACATGGTGACCGCCAGCAGGCACGCGCACTGGCTCAATCCCGAGCCCAAGCATCTGTGGGGCAGCGGCGACTCGGCGGTGCCGCGCTACCAAGAGGTCATACCGATGCACGAGTGCAGGTCCGCCAAGCAGCTGGCCGCGGTGATCGACCAGCTGCTGCCGGTGTAGGGGTGCGGGCGCCGCGTCGTTTCACACCGGCCACACGCGTCTGGATCGGCGGCGGTGCTTTTTGCCCGCCTCACAGCGACAACCGCGGGTCGCCCGGCGTCACGGCGTCTTCGGCAGCATTTGTCGCTGTGAGTCAACGCGTGCCGCCCGAAGCAGAGGCTGGTGTGACGCATGTGACCAACGCCCGGGAAATCGGGCCGCAACACCGGCTCAAGTAAGCTGGCAAATCGTGCAAAAGCAGCTTCGCAGGTTGGGAGTGATGGGTGGGACGTTCGACCCCATCCACTACGGCCACCTGGTCGCCGCCAGTGAGGTCGCCGACCTGTTCGACCTCGACCAGGTCGTGTTCGTGCCCAGCGGCCAGCCCTGGCAGAAGGAGCGGCACGTTACTGCTGCCGAGGACCGCTATCTGATGACGGTGATCGCCACGGCGTCCAATCCCCGCTTCTCGGTCAGCCGGGTCGACATCGACCGCGCCGGCCCCACCTACACCAAGGACACTCTGCTTGACCTGCGCGCCCTCAACCCGGACTCCGAGCTGTACTTCATCACCGGGGCCGACGCGCTGGCCTCCATTCTCTCGTGGCAGGGCTGGGAGACGGCGTTCGAGCTGGCGCGCTTCGTCGGGGTCAGCCGGCCCGGCTACGAGCTGCGGCGCGAACACATCACCGGCGTGCTGGGCGAATTGCCAGAGGACGCGCTGACGCTGGTCGAGATCCCGGCGCTGGCCATCTCATCGACCGATTGTCGTCGCCGCGCGGCGCAGCGCCGGCCGCTGTGGTACCTGATGCCCGACGGCGTCGTGCAGTACGTCTCCAAACGCCGGCTCTACCGCGACGAGGGGCCGCCGGTGATCGTGAACGAAACACGCCTGACCACAGGGGAACACCCATGAGCGCCACCGAGGAGGCCGTCGATATGGCAACGGTGGCCGCCGGCGCCGCCGCCGCGAAGCTGGCCGACGACGTCGTCGTGATCGACGTCTCGGCCCAGCTCGCCATCACGGACTGCTTCGTGATCGCCTCGGCGTCCAACGAGCGACAGGTCAACGCCATCGTCGACGAAATCGAGGAGAAGATGCGCAAGGCCGGCTACAAGCCGGCTCGTCGTGAGGGAACCCGGGAAGGCCGCTGGACGCTGCTGGACTATCGCGACATCGTCGTTCACATCCAGCACCAGGAGGACCGGGACTTCTATGCCCTGGACCGGTTGTGGAGTGACTGCCCGGTGGTGCCGGTAGACCTGGACGAGGGCCGTGACAACTCCGAGGAGTCGGGCGCGCAATGAGAATTCGTCGTCTGATCATGTTGCGGCACGGGCAAACCGAGTTCAACGCCGGCAGCCGGATGCAGGGCCAGCTGGATTCCGAACTCAGCGAACTCGGGCGGGCGCAGGCGGTCGCGGCCGCCGAGGTGCTGGGCAAGCTGCAGCCGTTGCTCATCGTGTCCTCGGATCTGCATCGCGCCTACGACACGGCCATCAGGCTGGGGGAGGTGACCGCCGTGCCGATCCGGGTGGACCAGCGGTTGCGGGAAACCCATCTCGGCGACTGGCAGGGGTTGACCCATAGCGAGGTCGACGCGCAGGTTCCCGGCGCACGGCTAGCCTGGCGCGAAGACGCCACCTGGGCGCCGCATGGTGGCGAGAGCAGGGTCGACGTCGCGGCGCGCAGCGCGCCGTTGGTTGCCGAATTGGTGTCCGGCGAGCCGGAATGGGGTGACCCCGACGGGCCGGATCGCCCGGTGGTGCTGGTGGCCCACGGCGGCCTGATCGCCGCGCTGTCGGCCGCGCTGCTGAAGCTTCCGGTCGCCAACTGGCCCATTCTCGGTGGCATGGGCAATGCCAGCTGGGTACAACTTTCCGGGCATAGCGACGATCCCGCCGACGAATTCGACAGCATCCGTTGGCGACTGGATGTGTGGAACGCTTCGGCGCAGGTGTCCAACGATGTCCTCTGAGGGGCGGCCGAAGCCCACACTGCTGATTTTCGCCGACTCGTTGGCCTATTACGGTCCTACCGGAGGACTTCCCGCCGACGATCCCCGAATTTGGCCGAACATCGTTGCGGCACAACTTGGTTGGGATGTGGAGTTGATTGGCCGCATCGGTTGGACGTGCCGCGACATCTGGTGGGCGGCGACCCAGGACCCGCGGGCCTGGGCGGCGCTCCCCAGGGCCGGCGCTGTCATCTTCGCCACCGGCGGCATGGATTCGCTGCCGTCGGTGCTGCCCACCGCGCTGCGTGAACTGATCCGCTATGTGCGGCCGCCCTGGCTGCGGCGCTGGGTTCGTGACGGCTATGGCTGGCTGCAGCCCCGGCTCTCGCCGGTCGCCAGGTCGGCCCTGCCTGCGCACCTGAGTGCCGACTATCTCGAACAGACGCGTGGCGCAATCGATTTCAACCGCCCCGGCATCCCGATCGTGGCCTCGCTGCCGTCGGTGCATATCGCCGACACTTACGGCCGGGCCCACCACGGACGCGCGGGGACGGTGGCAGCCATCACCGAATGGGCGCAAAACCACGAGGTGCCCTTGGTCGATCTCAAAGCCGCCGTCGCCGAGCAGATGATGAATGGCCGGGGAAACCCCGACGGCATTCACTGGAATTTCGAGGCTCATCAGGCGGTCGCGGAGTTGATGCTCAAGGCGCTGGCCGAAGCCGGGGCACCCAACGAGAAGCCCCGGGGACAGTGCTCGTGACTGTCGTGGTGGTGACCGACTCGTCGGCACGTGTGCCGGCCGACCTGCTCGAAAAGTGGGGCGTACGCGTCGTTCCGCTGCACATCTTGCTCGACGGCAACGATCTGCGTGATGGTGTCGACGACGTTCCCGGCGATATCTACAAACTGGCGGCCACCACCGCGGCGGCCACCCCGGCCGAACTGGCCGACGTGTACCAGCAGGCGCTGGCCGACAGCGGCGCCGACGGGGTGGTGGCCGTTCACATTTCCTCTGCGCTGTCGGGCACCTGCCGGGCCGCCGAACGCACCGCCGCCGATCTCGATCCGAACGTGCGCGTCGTCGACTCCAAGTCGGCCGCGATGGGCACCGGCTTCGTTGCTTTGGCCGCCGCGCGGGCAGCGGCCGACGGCAAAGACGTCGAGGCCGTCGCGGACGCGGCGCGCGGGGCCGTCGACCGTGGGCACGCCTTCATCGTGGTGCACCGGCTGGACAATCTGCGCCGTAGCGGACGCATCGGCGGGGCGAAGGCGTGGTTGGGCACAGCGCTGGCGCTCAAGCCGCTGTTGCGTATCGATGACGGCAAACTTGTTCTGGCCCAACGGGTGCGGACGGTGAGCCATGCGACGGGGGCGATGATCGACCGGGTCTGTCAGGTCGTCGGCCACGACGCCGCCGCCCTGGCGGTGCACCACGTCAACAATCCTGATGGCGCACGAGAGGTGGCGACGGCGCTGGGCGAACGGCTACCGGCGTGCGAGCCGGCGATCATCACCGAACTGGGGCCGGTGCTCGCGTTGCATGTCGGCGCGGGCGCGGTCGCGGTGAGCGTAGGGCTCCCAGAAACCTAGGCGTTCACCGGCCGTCGGGCGTTGTCACCGCGCGGGTGCACGACTTGCGGCCACCAGAACCACCGTCCGAGCAGGGTGGCGATCGAGGGCATCAGCAGGGTGCGCACGATCAGCGTGTCGAGCAACAGACCGATGCACACGGTCGATCCGAACTGACCGAGCACGCGCAGGTCGCTGCCCAGCATGGACGCCATGGTGAAGGCGAACACCAGACCCGCCGCCGTCACCACACCACCGGTGCCGGCCATCGACCGGATGATCCCCGTCTTGAGCCCGCGATGGATCTCTTCACGGAACCGGGAGACCAGCAGCAGGTTGTAGTCGGATCCGACGGCCAGCAGGATGATGACCGACAGCGCCATCACGATCCAGTGGATCCTGATGCCGAACAGATCCTGCCAAATCAGCACGGACAGACCGAATGACGCCGCAATCGAGCTGGCCGCGGTGCCGACGATCACCAGCGCGGCCACCACACTTCGGGTCAGCAGCAGCATGATCATGAAGATCAGCGTCAGGGCCGACACCACCGCGATCATCAGGTCGTACTTCTCGCCGTCGGCCATGTCCTTGAATGTCGCGGCGGTGCCGCCGAGATACACCCTGGCATCCGACAGCGAGGACTGCTTCAACCCCTCCTGCGCGGCGGTGCGTTCGGCGTCGACCCGCGCGATGCCCTCCGGCGTCATCGGATCGCTCTGATGGGTGATGAAGAACCGCGCCGATTTACCGTCCGGTGACAAGAACATGCGCAGGCCGGTCTGAAAATCCGGGTTATCGAAGGCTTCCGGTGGCAGGTAGAAGAAGTCGTCGTTCTTGGAGTTGTCGAAACTTTGTCCCATCACGATGGCGGTGTTGCTCATCGCCTCCATCTGGTTGATCATCGCTTTGAACGTCTGGTAGAGCGTCAGCGTGATGCCCCTGGTGGTCTTCAGAGTGGTGATCAGCGTGGGAAACAACGCATTCAGGTCGTGTGTGGCTTGGGCGGTGTGCGCAATGTCGCCGGTGAGGTAGTGGAACTGCTCGGCGAGCTGGTCGAACCCATCCAAAGTATCGAACAGGGACCGCAACCCGTAGCACAACGGGATGTCGTAGCAGTGCTTCTCCCAATAGAAATACGTGCGGACCGGCCGGAAGGTGTCGTCAAAATCGGCGATGTGGTCGCGCAGGGTGTCGGTGATTTGCGACGTCACCGCCGTGGTCTTTGCGCTGTCGTCGGCGGCGTTGGCCAGGTCTAGCGACACCTCGTACTGGCGCTGCGTGGTGTTGATCTGGGTTTGCAGGTCATCGGCCATCTTCAGGATGTCGTCCATGCGCTCCTTGAGAAAGCTCATGTTCTGCATCGTCGTCTGGCTTTGGACACTGTTCTGGAACGGAATCGAGCTGTGCTGAATCGGAATGCCCAGCGGCCGCGTGATGTCCTGGACCATGGCGATGCCGAGCGTGCGCATCTCGTTCTTGGCCACCCGGTCCAACACCAGCATGTCGGCCGGGTTCCGCATGTCATGGTCAGACTCGACCATCAACAGGTCGGGGTTCATCCGTGCCTCGGAGAAATGCCGATTCGCGGCCTCTTGCCCTTGATTGGACGGGGCTGACAACGGCAGGTAATGGCGGTCGTTGTAGCTCGTGTGGTAGGTCGGCAGCGCGATCATGCCGACCAGCACGACCGCGGCACTGACGGCCAAAACCGGTGCGGGCCAACGCACTACGGCGGTGCCCACCCGGCGCCACAGCCGACCGCGCTTGGCCTGCTTTTCGAAGAGGTGGAAGCGACTGCCGACGAAGACCACCGCGGGGCCCAGCGTGAGGCCGGCCAGCACCACGACCAGCATGCCGATCGCCACGGGCGCACCCATGGTGTTGAACCAAGGCAGCCGCGTGAAGCTCAGGCAATAGGTCGCGCCCGCAATCGTCAGGCCCGATCCCAAGACGACCGGGGCGACGCCCTTGAATGTGGTGTAGTACGCGGATTCTCGGTCCTCGCCGGCGGCCAACGCCTCCTGATAGCGGCCCACGAGGAAGATTCCGTAATCCGTTCCCGCGGCGATCGCCAGCATGGTGAGGATGTTGGCGGCGAAGGTGGTGAGCCCGAATGCGTCGTGGTACGCGAGAACCGCGACGACTCCGCGCGAACAGGCCAGCGCGACGAAGGTCATGAACAGCTGCACGAGCGTCGTGACGATGGACCGGTAGACCAGCAGCAACATGATCGCGATGGCGCCCAGGGTGAACAGCGTGATCTTGGCCAGGCTGGCGTTACCGATGATGTGCATGTCGTCGGACAGCGCCGCGGGACCGGTGACGTAAGCCTTCACGCCGGGTGGCGCCTTGTTCTCGCCGATGACCTTGCGAACGGCGTCCACGGACTCGTTGGCCAGCGTCGTGCCCTGGTTACCGGCGAGGTTCACCTGTACATAGGCGCCTTTGGCGTCGGCGCTCTGAGCGCCCGCGGCGGTGAGCCGGTCGCCCCAGAAGTCCTGGATGTGCTGAATGTGCTTGGGGTCCTGGCGGAGTTGCCGAATCAGCTTGTCGTAGTACTGGTGCGCGTCCGGGCCGAGCGGGTGCTGTCCCTCCAGGACGATCATGACGGTGCTGTTGGAGTCGAACTCGTGGAAGTTGTGGCCCAGGCGCATCATCGCCTTCATCGACGGTGCGTCCAGCGGTGTCATCGGCGCCGAGTGCGCCTCGCCGACTTTTTCCAGCGTGGGAACGATGACGTTCACCAACACGGTGATGGCCACCCAGCCCAAAATGATCGGTATCGCGAAGATGCGGATCGCATGGGGGAGATAAGGCCGGTGGCCCCGCTCTGCCTTGGACAGGCCCCCCGTTTTGATCGGGCCGGTGTCGGTTGCGCTCAGGTCGCTCTCGGTCTTGCTGTTCACATCGCTCATGCGGACTTCACCAGGCAGAAGGTCTGGGCGTTATGGCCATCGGAGTTCTGGCTGTCGCGGACGACGCCGTCCACGGTGATCTTGCAGCTGATCGTGCTGCCGTCGCTCTGCGCCATGATGTTGGCACTCACCGACGGCAGCGTGGTCGAGATCGTGGTCGACCACGGCAGCGGGGCGTTGTTGACCTGGTGCGTGTTGGCGTTTTCGTCCCAGTAGTTGATGTTCGCCGTCGTACCCGGGGAGCCGGAAATTTCGTAGACGACGACCTTCGGGTTGAACTGCACGATTTCGATCCCCTTGCCGGCGTTTGCGTTGAGATCTTCCGAGCCGAAGATCTTGTGCAGCCGCGACACCATCAGCGCCGAGACCGCCAGAACGACCACCAGCACCAGCGGGAGCCACCCTTGTTTCAGCGCGCGGGTCCTAAAGCCGGGGCGGGGACCTGAGTCCGGACTAGTCACCACCTGACCGCCTTCCGCAAAAGCTCACCAACCGTCGCCGAGACACCAATGTCAACGGAACATTTGCTCAGTTAGGGATACTAACCTTAGTGCACGCAACCGTTCCTCCCGGGGCCGCCAGTTGTGGCCAACGGCATACCCGCTAGTGGGCCAGCCGACCGGTGACCGGTGGCAAATCCGCCAGGGTCACGATCCCGGGCGGGGCGGCCACCACCGCCGGGACGGCATTGGTAACCGGCATCGCGGTGTAAATCATTCCCAGTCCCATGAACCCGGGCTCCGTCCAATCCTTGGGTGGCAGGCAGTGCAACACGGTGCGCATGTTGGGCAGCCCGAACACTTGAATGACGTGCCCGTGCTCGAGCGGCTTGGGCGGGACGACGTGACTGCCCATGGTCCAGTTGAACCCGACGCTGACGACGTTGCGGTCGCCCACCCAGCCGCGGTGGTAGCCGTAGACGCTGCCGACCGTTCCGGCGGGAATCTTCATGAAGCCCAGATCGGAGTCATCGGTGGCCGCGGTGAAGGTGACGTCGAAGGTCATCTTGTCCAGCTTCGCCCCGATCGCGTCGGCCATCATCGCGGCCGATTCCGCGAAGACCTCGCTTTCCCGCCGGACGTTTTCGGCCAGCCCCGGGGTATCGGGATCTTGCGAAAACCCCATCGCCGTCTGGGTTTCCGCCGATTCGTAGGTCGAGCAGTCGACCGACTCGGTGATCCGGATCTCGTCGACGCGCTCGCACGAGGCGGACAGCACCATGCCCACCATGTTCGTCATGCCCGGGTGCGCGCCGCTGCCGAAGATCGTCGAATTGCCCTTCTGGCAGGCGTCCTCGATGCGTTTGAAGTCCTGCGGCGTCTGCTTGCCGCCGGTGATCCACGCGGCGCTAGTGCACACGTTGACTTCCGATTCCAGCAGCCGCACCAACTCGTCGACACTGGGCCACAACGGGTTATAGCAACATGCGTCGGCGCCCAGGGCCAACAGTGCGTCGATGTCGTTCGTCGCTTGCACGCCGGTCGGCTCCGGCCAGCCCGCCAGGTCGGCGGCGTCGACGCCGACCTTGTCGGCGCCATGCGCATACACCCCGACCAGTTCCAAGTCAGGCCGCCCGATGATGGCGTGCAGCGAACGGCGACCGATGTTCCCGGTCGTCCACTGGATCACCCGCAGCGGACGGTCTGTGCTTGCGTTGCTCATCGCGGCTCCTTTGCCGTGGGCGAATTAGTTGCTGATATCGAATCCTGCGTTGACCTTGGTCGGCCGCACCCGGACCACCAATTCACCGGGAACGGCGTTGCGGCGGCCGAATTCGTCGGCGCGGTCGGCGCCCATGTAGCGGCGACCGGTGCGGGTGGCGATGTCCAGTGCGTACTGCACATCCTCGCTGACCGTCGCCAGGCCCTGCACCTGGACGAACGAGTACGGCGGATGGGGATCGTCGACGCAGATCACCACGCGCGGATCACGAGCCAGTGCACGGCCTTTCGACGTGTCGCGCCCGGTGTTGAACGCCAGCTCGGCGCCGTCTTGCCCGACGTCGACCACGAACCACACCGGCGCGACCAGCGGCCGGCCGTCGGCGGCGAGGTAGCCCAGCATCCCGGTGCGGGTGCCGGCCGACAGGAACTCGATGACCTTCTCGCTCAGTTCTGCGGGCTCGGCCATGCGTTAGAGGCGGGCCAGGTCGTAGTCGCCGATGTGGTCAATCAGGTTGTGCAGGTGCTCGCCCGAGGTGCCCAGGGTGTTTTCGATCGCGGTGAGCCGGGCGGCGTAGTGGCTGACCGGGTATTCCGCCGTCACGCCGATACCGCCGTGCATCTGGATCGACTCCTGCGCGATGTGCCGGCCCGAGCGACCGATCTGCAGCTTGGCCCGCGAGGCGATCACCGGGTCGATGTTGCCGTCGGCGATCGACATGGCCGCGTACAGGGTCATGCTGCGGGCCAATTCCAGCGACACGTACATGTCCGCCGCGCGTTGTGTGAGGGCCTGGAATTTGTTGAGCGTGACGCCGAACTGCTTGCGGGTCTTGAGGTAATCGGTGGTCAGCCGCAGCGATTCCTCCATCGCCCCCAGCGCTTCGGCGCACAGCGCCGACTGGATTCGCACGACGGCGTCGCGGATGGCACCCGATGCGTCGCCCGCCTCGCCGAGGGGTTCGGCGGCAGTGGAATCCAGATCGATCTGGGCGCCCCGCTGTCCGTCGAACGTCCGGTACGGGTGCCTGGTCACCGATTCCGCATCGACCAGGAACAGCCCGGTGCCGCCGTTCGGCAAGCCCGCGCTGACCACCAAGGTGTCGGCGCAGTCCCCGGCGAGCACGGGGTTCTTCCGACCGGTCAGTGTCCACGAATCACCTTGCTGCACCGCCTTCGTGCCCACCTCCGCGGACGGCTTGCGCTGGTCCGGCTCCAGGTGGGCGAACGCCAGCAGCCGCTGTCCGCCCGCGACCTCGTCGAGCAGTTGCTTCTGCTCAGCGCTGCCCAGCTCGGCGATCAGCGCACCGGGCGCCAGCGCGGCGTGCAGCACCGGTTCGGGGGCCAGCCGGCGTCCGACCTCATGGAGCACCACCATGATCTCGATCTGGCCGGACTCCTCCGGCTCGAAGCCGAGACCGAGAATCCCGGTGTCGGCGAGCTGATTCCAGACTTCGCGACTCCAGCCGAGGTCGGAGCCGATGATCTTGTTGCGGCTTTCCGGGTCATAGGTGCGCGACAACAGGTCGCGGGTGGTGTCGCGGAGCAGGGCTTGCTCGTCGCTCAAGTGAAAGTCCATGGCTGCCTCACAATCCCAGAATCGTCGACGCGATGATGTTGCGCTGCACCTCGCTGCTACCGCCGTAGATCGTTGTCTTGCGGTAGTTGAGGTAGTGCGGCGCACTGTGCTGCGCCCAGGACGGCGATGAAATGTCTTCGCCGTTGGCCGGAAGCGCATCCGGCCCGGCCACCTCGACGAGCAGTTCGGTGGCGGCCTGTTGCAGTTGGCTGCCGCGCAGCTTGAGCACCGACGACGCCGGGTTGGGCTGCCCGTCCGCGGAGTCGGTCACCACTCGTGACTGTGTGAGTTCCAGTGCCAGCAGCTCGTTTTCGGCCTCGGCCAGTCGCGCCGCGAACAACGGGTCGTTGAGCACCCCGGTAGCCGCGGCGTGCTTCTTCACCTCGGCGAGGCGAACCTTGGTCCGCCCCACACCGGCGATGCCCGTGCGCTCGTTGCCCAACAGGAACTTCGCGTACGTCCAGCCCTGATTCTCTTCTCCGACAAGCTGGTTCGCGGGCACGCGGACGTCCTCGAAGAAGACCTCGTTGATCTCGTGCCCGCCGTCGATCGTCTTGATGGGCCGCAGGGTGATGCCCGGCGTGTTCATCTCGAACAGCAGGAACGAGATGCCGGCCTGCCGCTTGGGCGCCTGCGGATCGGTGCGGACCAGGCAGAAGATCCAGTCCGCATACTGGCCGAGCGTGGTCCACGTCTTTTGGCCGTTGACGACGTAGTCGTCGCCGTCGCGGACCGCGGTGGTGCGCAAGGACGCCAGGTCGGAGCCGGCCTCGGGTTCCGAAAAGCCCTGGCACCACCAGATGTCGAGGCTGGCCGTCGGGGGCAGGAAGCGTTGTTTGACCTCTTCCGAACCGAATTCGGCGATCACCGGGCCCACCATTTTGGTGTTGAAGTTCAGCGGCTCCGGGACGCACGCCAGCTGCATCTCGTCGGCCCACATCTGATGCTGGGTCGGGGTCCAGTCCTTACCACCCCACTCGACCGGCCAGTGCGGCACCGCCAACCCGTGCTCGTGCAGGATCTTGTGGCTGGTGACGATGTCCTCATGCTTCACTTCCGCCGAGCCCTGGCGCACCCGCTCGCGTAGCTCCTCCGGAATCTTGGTCGTGTAGATGTTGCGCAGTTCGTCGCGGAACGCGGCTTCCTCGGGTGTGAGCGCCAGTTGCATGGCAGCCTCCTGTCGTTTCGGGGTGACCGTGACGACGCAGCGCCCAGAGCCGTTTCTGGCGATGCCGGTCGTTCGCTCGACTTCCATCTTGACCCATCCCTCGCGGGCCCCGTGCACAGCCTCGGGTTAATCCACAGATCGGCCCGGCGGTGCCGTTGAGCGGTGCTGTTGCGGCGGTGCGCGGGCCTACCGTCGGCCCATGCGAACAGAACTTCCGGCGGAGCGCCTGCAGCGACGGCTCAACGCCGAACCGGAGACCGATGCGCACGCCGAGCCCGAGGACGCACCGCTGGCCTCGACGGAGGACCCCCGGGATGACGACCAGAATTCGCTGCTGCCGCGGTGGCTTCCCGCCGCGTCGCACGACCGCGGCTGGGTGGCCAAAGTGCGCGCCGACCCCGGACGAGCCGGCGCCCTCGGGTTGGCGATCGTGGCGGCGCTGGCGGTGCTGGTCACCGTGTTCACGTTGCTGCGCGACCGGCCGGCGCCGGTGATGTCGGCCAAGCTGCCACCGGTGGAGAAGGTGTCGACGGCCGGCCCCAGGTCATCGGCCAGCCCGGGTGCCGCACAGCCGCCCAGCCCCGACCGCCCGGTGGTGGTCAGCGTGGTCGGCCTGGTGCACACGCCGGGTCTGGTGACCCTGGCACCGGGCGCGCGCATCGCCGATGCGCTGTCGGCCGCCGGTGGTGCGGTGAACGGCGCGGACACCATCGGATTGAACATGGCCCGACCGCTCGGTGACGGCGAACAGATCGTGGTCGGTCTCGCTCCCGTTCCCGGGCAGCCGACGGCGCTGGGCAGCTCGGTGGCCACCGGAACGACACCCACATCGAAGGCACCGCCACCAGCGCCGGGATCGGTCAAACCGAAGCCCGGCCAGGCCGTCGACCTGAACACCGCTACCGTTCAGGAGCTCGACGCTCTGCCCGGAGTCGGACCGGTCACCGCCGCCGCGATCGTGGCGTGGCGGCAATCCAACGGCAAATTCGCCAGCGTCGACCAGCTCGCCGAAGTCGAGGGCATCGGACCGGCGAGGTTGGAGAAGCTGCGCGCCCTGGTCCGTGTCTGACCCCGGTGGTTCATCCCGAGCCGGGTGAATCGCCTTCCGGGCATGTCGATGTGCGCCTGGTGCCGGCCGCATTGACCTGTTGGGCGGTGACCGCCGGCGGGATCTGGTGGCAGGCCGGCCCGATCCTCGCCTGGTGCTGCGTCGCGTTGATCGCCGCGTCGGGTGCGCTGGCGTGGCGTGCGGTGCACGGGCCCGGCCGAAATGCGCGGCTCCGGGCGATCAGCGCCGGCCTCGCGGCGATCGGTGTGGTGGGGATGGGATACGGCTTCGCCATCGCGCTGCGCGCCGACGCTGTCGTTCACCATCCGATCACCGCGGCCTTCGGCAGCAGCGCTCCGCTCACGGTCACCCCCACTGAGAGCCCGGTGTCGCTGGGCAGCAGCCGGTTGATGTTTCGGGCCACCCTGCAACGCCTGCGCACCGCCCAAACATCCGGCCGGGTCGTCGTTTTCGCGCGCGCCTCGGACTTCGGCGCCGTGATGGTGGGCCAGCCGGTGCAGTTCACCGCGCGCATCAGCCGGCCGACCCGTCGCGACCTGACGGTCGCGGTGCTCAACGCGTCGGGGCGCCCGACTATGGGCACCGCAAGCGCGGTGCAGCGGGCCGCGCACGGGGTGCGCAGCCGATTCGCCGCCGCAGTCCGCGACACGCTGCCCGGTGAGCAGGCAGCGATGCTGCCCGCGCTGGTGTTAGGCGACACCTCGGCGGTGCCGACCGACACCAGCCGCGACTTTCGCGCGGCCGGCATGACGCACCTGATGGCCGTGTCGGGTGCCAACGTGATGATTGTGTGTGCCGCCGTGCTGTTCTCGGCGCGGTTGATCGGCCCCCGGGCGGCCGTCGCCCTTGCCGCGCTGGCGCTGGTGGCCTTCGTCATCATCGTGCAGCCGACGGCGAGTGTTTTGCGGGCGGCGGTGATGAGTGCCATCGCGCTGGTGGGAATGTTGTCGTCGCGTCGGCGCCAAGCCATTCCGGCCCTGGCCGCCACGGTGCTGGTGCTGCTGGCCGTCGCCCCCGCGCTGGCAGTCGACGTGGGTTTCACGCTGTCGGTGGTCGCCACCGCCGCGCTGATCGTCATCGCGCCGGTCTGGTCGCGTCGCCTGGTAGGGAAGGGATGGCCCAAGCCGCTGGCGGATGCGCTGGCCGTCGCCTGGGCCGCACAGGTGGTGACCGCGCCTCTGGTCGCGGCGATCTCGGGCCGATTCAGTGTGGTTGCCGCGTTCGCGAACCTCGTCGTGGCCGCCGTCATCGCGCCGATCACGGTGCTCGGCACCGCGGCGGCCGCGCTCTGTGAGGTATGGCCGGCCGCCGCGCGGCTGCTGATCCGGTTCACCGGTCCCGAGTTGTGGTGGGTGGACGGTGTGGCCCGCTGGGCGGCCCACATGCCGGGCGCCACCCTGCCGGTCCCGGAGGGCATGCCCGGCACGCTGATCGTCGGCGGTGTCACGGTGCTGACGGTGGTGTTGTGGCGGTGGCGGCCGTTTCGCGTCGTGGGGGGAGTGGCGGCGCTTGCTGGGCTGGCCTGGGCGCTGTCCGGGCTGGCGTAGACGGGTTGTCGAGTTGCTGGATCCCCGGGCGGCGCAGTCGGTGGGGCGTGACACCATCGTGGGGTGAGCGAGGTTTCGCCGTTGCACCTGGTCCTGGGAGACGAGGAACTGCTGGTCGAGCGGGCGGTAGCCGACGTGCTGCGGTCGGCGCGGAAACGGGCGGGCACCGACGACGTTCCGGTCAACCGGATGCGGGCGGGAGACGTCAGCACGTATGAGCTCGCCGAGCTGCTGAGTCCGTCACTGTTCGCCGACGAGCGCATCGTCGTGCTGGAGGCCGCCGGTGAGGCCGGCAAAGACGCTGCGGCGGTGATTGTTTCGGCCGCGAGTGACATGCCGACGGGTGTGGTGTTGGTCGTGGTGCACTCCGGTGGTGGGCGAGCCAAGGCGCTGGCCGCCGAGCTGCAGTCCCTCGGCGCCGAGGTGCATGCGTGCGCGCGGATCACCAAGCTCAGCGAACGCATCGACTTCGTCCGCAACGAATTTCGCGGCCTGCGGGTCAAGGCCGATGAGGAGACGGTGACCGCGATGCTGGATTCGGTCGGTTCCGATCTGCGGGAGTTGGCCTCTGCCTGCTCCCAGTTGGTCGCCGACACCGGTGGGGTGGTCGACGCCGCCGCGGTGCGCCGCTATCACAGCGGCAAGGCCGAGGTGAAGGGCTTCGACATCGCGGACAAGGCGGTGGCCGGCGACATCGAGGGAGCCGCCGAGGCGTTGCGGTGGGCGATGATGCGGGGGGAGCCGCTGGTGGTGCTGGCCGATGCGCTGGCCGAGGCGATCCACACGATCGGCCGGGTCGGTCCCCTGTCGGGGGATCCCTACCGGCTCGCGTCACAGGTTGGAATGCCGCCCTGGCGGGTGCAGAAGGCCCAGAAACAGGCCCGGCGTTGGTCGCAGGACTCGGTGGCGTCGGCGATGAAGGTGGTGGCGACGCTCAACGCGAACGTCAAGGGAGCGGTGGTGGACGCCGACTACGCCCTGGAATCCGCGGTCAGACAGGTTGCTGAACTAGCCGCCCAGCGCAGCCACTAGGGCGGACGCCGTCGGCCGGTATGGCCTCAGATGTTGTTGAGGGCCTGCGCCAGCGCCGACTTCTTGTTGGCGGCCTGGTTCTTGTGGATCACGCCCTTGCTGGCAGCCTTGTCCAGCTTGCGGTTGGTCGACACCAGCAACTCGGCGGCCTTCTTTTTGTCGCCGGCGTGGGCGGCCTCGCGGAACGCGCGAACAGCTGTACGCAGCGACGACTTCACCGACTTGTTGCGCAGGCGAGCGCGCTCGTTCGTCTTGTTGCGCTTCTGCTGCGACTTGATGTTGGCCACGCTGGAGTTCCTTCTTCGATTAGACGTTTTGTGGGGCGCCGGATATCACCACAGCGATTGCCCAGGTTATCAGTGAGTTACGTTTTCTCCCAAAACGGGAACACGTGAGCTGCCAGAACGTCGACTTGAGGCAGCATCTGAACAGTGAGTCTTACGAACCAGCTTGACGAGACCAAGCGGGGTTTTCGCGCTGCACGTTCTGAGCGCATTTTTGGTGGATACAACGGGTCTTCGGACGCCTACGAGATGGCGTTCGACGAGATGTTCGATGACCAGGGCGCCGTCCGCGGCCCCTATAAGGGCATCTACGCCGAGCTTGCGCCGTCGGACGCGTCGGAGCTGAAAGCTCGCGCCGAAGCGCTCTCCCGCGCCTTCCTCGACCAGGGGATCACCTTCTCGTTGTCGGGCCAGGAGCGGCCATTTCCGCTGGACCTGGTGCCGCGAGTTATCTCGGCCGCCGAGTGGACGCGCCTGGAGCGCGGCATCACCCAGCGGGTCAAGGCGCTCGAGATGTACCTCGATGACATCTACGGCGACCAGGAAATATTGGACGACGGTGTCATCCCGCGCCGATTAATCACTTCCTGCGAACATTTCCACCGCCAGGCGATGGGCATCGTCCCGCCCAACGGCGTGCGGATCCACGTCGCCGGCATCGATCTGATCCGCGACGACAAGGGCGTCTGGCGGGTTCTCGAGGACAACCTGCGCTCACCATCGGGTGTGTCTTACGTCATGGAGAACCGGCGCACCATGGCGCGCGTATTTCCGAACCTGTTCGCCACTCACCGGGTGCGCGCGGTCGACGACTACGCCGCGCACCTGCTGCGGGCGCTGCGCAACTCCGCGGCCACTAACGAGGCCGATCCGACGGTGGTGGTGCTGACCCCGGGCGTCTACAACTCGGCGTATTTCGAGCATTCGCTGCTGGCCCGCCAGATGGGTGTGGAGTTGGTCGAGGGGCGTGACCTGTTCTGCCGCGACAACCAGGTGTACATGCGCACCACCGATGGCGAGCGTCAGGTCGACGTCATCTATCGGCGCATCGACGACGCCTTCCTGGACCCGCTGCAGTTCCGCGCCGACTCGATGCTAGGCGTGGCCGGTCTGGTCAATGCGGCCCGCGCAGGCAACGTCTCCATCTCGAGTGCGATCGGCAACGGCGTCGGCGACGACAAACTCGTCTACACCTACGTGCCCACGATGATCGAGTACTACCTGGGCGAGAAGCCACTGCTGGCCAACGTGGAGACGTTGCGCTGCTGGCTCGATGACGAGCGTGAAGAAGCGCTGGACCGCATCGACGAGCTCGTCATCAAGCCGGTTGAGGGTTCCGGCGGCTACGGGATCGTGTTCGGTCCGGAGGCCTCGGCGAAAGAGCTCGCGGCCGTCGCCAAGAAGATTCAGGTCGATCCCCGGAGCTGGATCGCGCAACCGATGATGGAGCTGTCGACCGTGCCGACGCAGATCGGAAACACGCTGGCGCCCCGCTACGTGGACCTGCGGCCATTCGCGGTCAACGACGGCAACGACGTATTCGTGTTGCCAGGCGGGCTGACCCGGGTGGCCCTGGTCGAGGGGTCGCGGGTGGTCAACTCCAGTCAGGGCGGTGGCTCCAAGGACACCTGGGTGTTGGCGTCGCGGGCGGCGGCCGGCGACCATGAGCTCGGCGCGGCGGAGGTGGTGCGGTCGTTGCCCACCTCGATGCCGGACCCGCTGGAAGACTCGCCGCGGCTGACGTCTCTGACCTCACAGCAGCCGCAGCTCACCGATCAGCCCCCGCGCAGGAAGCCCAAACAACAGCAGCAACAAAAGGCGGTGGATTGATGCTGGCGCGTAACGCCGAGTCGCTCTACTGGATCGGTCGCTACGTCGAGCGCGCCGACGACACCGCACGAATTCTGGACGTCGCACTGCACCAACTGCTTGAGGACTCAAGCGTCGACCCCGACCAGGCTTCGCGCCTGCTGCTGCGGGTGCTCGGTATCGACCCGCCGGATCATCACCTGGACGTGTGGTCTTTGACCGACTTGGTGGCCTATAACGCCAACACCCAGGGCGGCTGCTCGATCGTCGACGCCATCACCTCGGCGCGGGAGAACGCGAAATCGGCGCGCGAGGTGACTTCCAGCGAAATATGGGAGTGCCTCAACACCACCTATCACGCCCTGCCCGAACGTGAACGTGCCGCCAAACGCCTTGGGCCACATGACTTCTTGTCGTTCATCGAACGACGTGCGGCAATGTTCGCCGGGTTGGCCGACTCGACGCTGTCGCGTGACGACGGCTACCGGTTCATGGTGCTGGGCCGGGCGATCGAACGGGTCGACATGACCGTGCGGCTGTTGCTGTCGCGGGTCGGGGACAGTGCCTCGTCCCCGGCGTGGGTGACGCTGTTGCGTTCGACGGGCGCACACGACACCTACCTGCGCACCTACCGCGGTGTGCTGGATGCCGGCCGGGTGGTCGAATTCATGTTGCTGGACCGGCTGTTCCCGCGTTCGGTGTTCTACTCGCTGCGGCTGGCCGAACACAACCTGGACGAACTCGTCCGCAACCGGCATAGCCGGATCGGGGCCACCGCCGAGGCGCAGCGGCTGCTCGGACAGGCGCGCAGCGAATTGGAGTTCGTCCAGCCCGGCGTGCTGCTGGAATCGTTGGAAAGCCGTCTGGCCGGACTGCAGCGGACCTGCCGTGACGTCGGAGAAGCGTTGGCCGTGCAGTACTTCAACGTGACGCCCTGGGTAGCGTGGTCGGACGCGGGCCAGCGCGCCCGGCTGGTCGGCAGGAAAGGGGGCGGCTGATGTGGCGGTTGCGGGTGGTGCACACCACGGGATACGCCTACCAGTCGCCGGTGACCGCCTCCTACAACGAGGCCCGGCTGACCCCACGGTCGAACACCCGGCAGAACGTCATCCTCAACCGCGTTGAAACCATCCCGGCGACGCGGTCCTACCGCTACATCGACTACTGGGGCACCGCGGTCACGGCGTTCGACCTGCACGCTCCCCACACCGATCTCACGGTGATGTCGTCCTCGGTCGTCGAAACCGAGCGGGCCGAGCCACTCCCGATGGATGTGGGCTGGAACGACCTGCAATCGGAGGCCGTGATCGATCGCTACGACGACCTGCTGCGCCCCACCGAGCACACGCCGGCCAGCAAGCGGGTGGCGTCGATGGGCAAAAAGATCAGCAAGACCCACGAGCCGGCCGAAGCCGTTGTCGCCGCAGCCAATTGGGTGCGCGATGAACTCGAATACCTTCCCGGGACCACCAGCGTGGCCTCGTCGGGGCTTGACGCGCTCAAAGAGGGCAAGGGCGTCTGCCAAGACTTCGTGCACCTATCGCTGATGTTGTTGCGCAGCATGGGAATTCCGGCGCATTACGTCTCGGGCTACCTGCATCCGAAACCTGATGCCGTGGTCGGCGACACCGTGGACGGGCGAAGCCACGCCTGGATTGAGGCGTGGACGGGTGCGTGGTGGAGCTATGACCCAACCAACGACACCGAGATCACCGAGCAGTACGTGGGCGTGGGCGCGGGCCGCGACTACGCCGACGTTTCCCCGTTGAAGGGCATCTATTCCGGGGAGGGCGCCACCGACCTCGACGTGATCGTGGAGGTGACCCGGCTCGCCTAGCCAGGGTGCGGGTCGACGGCGGTGAACGCACGCAGCGATACCGTTGCAGGAATGAACGATTCGGCCGAAGGTGCGGCGCGGCTCGATGCGAACCGGCCCAGGCGCGGCGGGTCGCGCCTGGCGGCGTTGTCCGTGCTGTGCATCGGGCTGCTCATCGGCGGCATCGCCATCGGAGTCGCCGTGGGCGGGGTCATGCCGTTGCCCTACGGCCCGGCAAGCGCAGTTACCGCCTACGTTCGCGCCCAGCCCATGGCCGTGCGCATCATCGCCGTTGCGACGTTCGCGTCGTCGGTGCCGCTGGCGATCTACGCGGCGATCGCCGGTGCCCGGTTGCGACAACTCGGGGCCGGTGCCGGGTCCGCCGCGGTGGCGCTGGGTGGCGGCACCCTGGCTGCCGGTGCGCTCGGCCTGGCCGGGCTGCTGGGCTGGGCGTTGTCGATACCGGACGTTGGGACGGACCCGGCGGTGGTCAGGGCGCTCTACTTGCTGGTGTTTCTCATCGGCGGCCCGGGGCACATTGTGGCGTTGGGCCTGCTGGTCGGCGCAATCGCGGCGTCCGGCAATGCAGTGCTGCCCAGACCGGTCGCCCGGATCGGTCTGGCGACGGCCGTCCTCGCCGAAGTGACGGCGGTCGTGCTGATCTGGCCGGCGCTGGGCGTCATCCTGCCGGTCGCGCGGGTCCTGGCGCTGACCTGGCTGATGGTGGCAAGCGTTGCTTTATCCCCTGCGGCGCAACGAGGTTCGGGAGGCCGGTGAGCCGCGACCGACGGGCGTCACGGCGATGCGTCGACCTGAACCCGGTGCAGATCGTCACCGAGTTCGATGCGCCCACCGAAGTGCGTGGCCGCCAGGGCCCGCCACTGTTCTTCCTGGCCGGGCACCGGTGCCGGCACGTAATGCGTCATGACCAGGGTGCCCACCCCCGCGCGGGCCGCGGTCGCCGCCGCTTCCTCGACGGACGAGTGGTAGTCGCAGATGTCCTGCAGCCGCTGCTGGGGGATGGCGGCGACGATGTCCTTGCGGATCACTGTGTGCACCAGCGCGTCGGCGCCCGCTGCCAGCTCGTCCAGGCTGGCGCACGGGACGGTGTCACCGGCGAGCACCACCGAGGCGTCCTCGTGATCGATCCGAAAGCCGATGGTCGGAGCCACCGGCCGGTGATCGGTGGGGGCCACCCGGATGGTTACCCCATCGCGATCCCAGACGGGGCCTTCGGTGTACTCCTGAACGTCCACCGCCGGCGGCCCATTGATATCGCTGTGATGGGCGATCCGGTAGCCGATGTCGTGCCGGAACGCGTTCAGCGTCGCCGCGACCGCCTCGGCGGTGCCGGGCGGTCCGATGATGGGTAGCGGCGCGGGATCGGGGGTGAAGGTGCTGATCCACCGCGTGATGAGGACGTCGCCGAGGTCCCCGATGTGGTCGCTGTGCAGGTGGGTGAGTAGCAACGCCGATAGTCCGGCCGCGCCTACCCCGACCGCGGCCGCGCGCTGCAGCACGCCACGTCCGCAATCGACCAAGAACGCCTGCCCGCCGGCGCGCACCAAGGTTGATGGCCCGGCGCGGTTCGGATCGGGTATCGGACTTCCCGTGCCCAGCAGCGTGACCTCGATCATGGCCCTATCTTGCAAGCCCCACCGCGCCTGCAGTGGGCCAATCGGCCGATCAGTGGGGTTTTCACCGATTTGGACACGATCTGTGTGCAGGTTCTCCTCGCGGCTTTTCCGCGGCGCGAGGAAGCCGTAGCCTGATGTGAAGCGGATCACAACCCGGCTGGAGGCCTCGATGCGGATAGCGGACGTCTTGCGGAACAAGGGCGCGGCGGTGGTGACCATCAACCCGGACGCGACGGTTCGCGAGCTGCTTGCGGGGCTGAACGACCAAAACATCGGCGCCATGGTCGTGGTCGGCGACGAGGGTGTGGTCGGCATCGTGTCGGAGCGCGACGTGGTGCGTCAGCTGCACACGCACGGCGCTAGCGTGCTGTCTCGCCCGGTGTCCAAGATCATGACGTCGATGCTGGCCACGTGCACAAAGACCGATGAGGTCGACGCCATCAGCGTGCTGATGACCAAGAACCGGGTGCGGCACGTGCCGGTGATGGACGGCAAGAAGCTGATCGGCATCGTCAGCATCGGTGACGTGGTGAAGACCCGGATGGAAGAACTCGAGGCCGAGCAGCGGCAGCTGCAGTCCTACATCACCCAGGGCTGATTGCCCGGCGAGGCCATTCGCTCGGCTCCGCTCGCAAACGTGCACTCACGGCGAAAATTTTCGCGTTTTCTCGCGCTGAGTGCATGCCCGGCGCGTTAGCGCCAGGAGTACTCGGAGCGCAGCCGCGCGGCCACCACGTCGAAGATCTCGCGATCCAGGATGGCGCCTTCACGGCGAATGCCCTCCTCGGGCACGTCGAGCACCCGGTCCAGCCGGATCCAACTTGGCCTGCCCTCGTAATCCCAAGGGCCGGAACCGATTCCGACCCAGTCGTGATCCGCGGCGTGGCGCTCCTGGCTGGACACCATCAACCCCAGCAGGACACTGCGGTCCCGTCCCACGACCAAGACGGGGCGGTCCTTGCCCCGGGTGGGGTCGTCCTCGTAGACCACCCACGTCCAGACGATCTCGCCCGGATCGGCCCGGCCGTCCAGGCTCGGCGCGTACACCAGCTTGCGGGCGCGGTGCGCGGTGGGGAGGCTGCCGGTGGTGACCGGCCGGCCGGTGACGGGCGCCTCGGCAGGAGGCGGCGCCACCGCGGCGATGACGTTCGCGGTGATCCGCACGGCCTGCTGCAACTCACGCAACACGGACTGCGAATTCTGCACCTGCCGGACCAGGCGCGGCGCGTTGTTGAACACCAGATTCTCGGCAAACCGCTGAAACGTCTTCCACTGCGATTTCCGGGGAGACGCCATATTCGCAGCATAGACGCGAGCGGCGGGGCGCGAATGTGTCCGAGTAGGTTCCGGCGGCGGAGTCTGGATACGCTGGACATACCCGCGGACCGCCCCAGAAACGGCCGCGACGAGCCCCATCAAGCTTGCACGCACCAGGAGATTCCCATCAGCAGTTTCGCCGACAAGACCTTTACTGCGCCGGCGCAGATTCGGAACTTCTGCATCATCGCCCACATCGACCACGGCAAGTCCACGCTGGCCGACCGGATGCTCCAGCTCACCGGCGTCGTCGACGAGCGGTCGATGCGCGCCCAGTACCTGGACCGGATGGACATCGAACGCGAGCGCGGGATCACCATCAAGGCCCAAAACGTGCGCCTGCCGTGGAAAGTCACCGGCGGACCCGACGCCGGAAAAGAATATGTGCTGCATCTGATCGACACCCCGGGCCACGTCGACTTCACCTACGAGGTGTCGCGCGCGCTGGAGGCGTGCGAGGGCGCGGTGCTGCTGGTCGACGCCGCGCAGGGCATCGAGGCGCAGACCCTGGCCAACCTCTACCTGGCGCTGGACCGCGACCTGCACATCATCCCCGTGCTGAACAAGATCGACCTGCCCGCGGCCGACCCGGATCGCTACGCCGCCGAGATCGCCCACATCATCGGCTGCGAGCCGGGCGACGTGCTGCGCGTCTCAGGCAAGACCGGCGACGGCGTCGCCGACCTGCTCGATCACGTGGTGCGCGAGGTGCCGCCCCCGCAGGGGGAGGGCGACGCGCCGTTGCGGGCGATGATCTTCGACTCGGTCTACGACATCTACCGCGGCGTGGTGACCTACGTCCGGGTGATCGACGGCAAGATCACCCCGCGCGAACGCATCGCGATGATGTCCACCGGCGCCACCCACGAACTGCTCGAGGTCGGCATCGTCTCGCCCGAGCCGAAGGCCAGCGACGGCCTGGGCGTGGGGGAGGTGGGCTACCTGATCACCGGCGTCAAGGACGTCCGCCAATCCAAGGTGGGTGACACCGTGACGACGGCACGCCGCGGTGCCGCCGAAGCGCTGACCGGATACCGCGAACCCAAGCCGATGGTCTACTCGGGCCTGTATCCGGTGGACGGTTCCGACTACCCGGATCTGCGCGACGCCCTGGACCGCCTGCAACTCAACGATGCCGCCCTGACTTACGAGCCGGAGACGTCGGTGGCGCTGGGCTTCGGATTCCGTTGCGGGTTCCTGGGTCTGCTGCACATGGAGATCACCCGCGAGCGCCTGGAGCGCGAGTTCAATCTGGATCTGATCTCAACATCGCCCAACGTGGTCTACCGCGTGGTCAAAGAGGACAACACCGAGATCTGGGTGACCAACCCGTCGGACTGGCCGGACGGCAAGATCCGCGAGGTGTACGAGCCGGTGGTCAAGACCACCATCATCGCGCCGAGCGAATTCATCGGCACCATCATGGAACTGTGCCAGTCGCGTCGCGGCGAGCTGGGCGGCATGGATTACCTGTCACCCGAACGGGTCGAGTTGCGCTACACCATGCCGCTGGGCGAGATCATCTTCGACTTCTTCGACTCGCTGAAGTCCCGCACCCGCGGCTACGCCAGCCTCGACTACGAGGAGGCCGGTGAGCAAGAGGCTCAACTGGTCAAGGTCGACATTCTGTTGCAGGGCGAGGCGGTCGACGCGTTCAGCGCGATCGTCCACAAGGACGGGGCATCGGCCTACGGCAACAAAATGACCACCAAGCTCAAAGAGCTCATCCCACGCCAGCAGTTCGAGGTGCCCGTCCAGGCCGCCATCGGATCGAAAAT
>NZ_DASUHS010000080.1:0-21837 GCF_036273375.1 Mycobacterium sp.
CGCGCGCAACGAACACGCGGACGCGCCGCTGCACTACGAACGTTTCGGGCCGCCGCCGGTGGTCGATGGTCTTCCCTTCGAGCTGGAACTGGCCCGCTCGCAGCGGGTGCTCAGCGTGCCGGCCAACCGGTCGGCGCTCGACGTCATGCTCGACCGCGATTCGACCACCGCGTACTCCTGCCAGCAGGGGTTCTGCGGAACATGCAAGGTGAAAGTTCTTGGGGGACGGGTTGATCGCCGCGGGCGCACCGTCGAGGGTGATGACGAGATGCTGGTCTGCGTTTCCCGCGCGAAATCCGGGCGCGTGGTGATCGACGCCTGAGCGCTCAGAAGCCGCCCGCTGTCCGCCCGGGGGGCACCCAGGTGCGCTGGGTCGCCCTCTGATCGACCACTGAAGGCGAAAGATTCCGGCCAGCAAGCCGTTTAGTTGCGCTCAGCGGAGGGTCGAACGCGTTCGTGCGCGGTCAGCAATAGGTGGTCGAATTCGGATTGCGTGTTCAGCGGCGGACCGGCACCGCGGAAGTCTTCGGCGATCTGCTCGGCCAGCGGCCGCAGCTTGATGTTCGCTTCCTGGGAAAGCCATTTGAGCAACTCGAAGGCCGCGCTGTCGCTGAGGCCGTAGAGGAGCATCAGCATGCCTTTGGCTTGTTCGATCCCGGCTCGGTTCTCGCTGATCTCAGCGAGTTTCGCGCGCATCTCGTCTTCGCGTATTCGTTCTCGGGGCCCCGAGACGTCGATGTAGAACCCGTGCGTTCCGATCACGTCGCCGTCGTCGTCGAAGATTTGATCACCGACGACGACGACGTGTCGCACGTCGCCCCGGGTGTCGACGATCCGATGGCGCGTGCTGAAAGCCTGGCGGGTATGGACTATCTGATCGATGGTGGCCGCGACGTGTCCGCGGTCGTCGGGATGCTTGTGTGACAGCACCAGTTCGGTGGTCGGAGTGACGGTGCCGGCCTCGTAGCCGTGCATTCGCTGCACCTGTTCCGACCATTCCCAGCGCTGGTCGGTGAAGTAGAACCGAAACCAGCCGGCGGGCAGACAAGTACCGCCGGCCAGCGCCTGTTCGACGTGGGCGGTCTGGCCGTCGAGTTCCCATTTCATCGTGTGTCCGGTTTCCTGGCACCGGGCGAGGCGTTCGCTCCGGTGGCCCGGGGCCGGCGGCGGGCGGCGATCGGGGGAGTCGACCGCCGCCCGGCCCGCCGGTCGGTCAGGCGTTGATGACTTCGCGCTCGGCACCGCTCTCGCGGACGGCCCGAGGTGTGTCGCCGCGGCCGACGGTGATCTTGCGCGGCTTGGCTTTCTCGGCCACCGGGATGTGCAGGCGCAGAACGCCTTCGGCATAGGAGGCCTCGATCCGGTCGGTATCGAGGTTTTCGCCGAGCACCAGCTGGCGGCTGAACACGCCGCGCGGCCGCTCGGTGGCCAGCATCTCGCGGTTGGGGTCGACGGCCGGTCGTTCGGCGCGCACCGTCACCACATTGCGCTCGATGTCGATGTCCAGCGAGTCGGCATCGATGCCGGGCAGGTCGAACTCGACGACGAAATTCTCGCCTTCGCGCCAGGCGTCCATCGGCATCACTGCCGGGCGGGCGGCGGTACCGAGGACCTGGTGGGCGAAGCGGTCGAGCTCACGGAACGGATCTGAACGCATCAGCATGGTGGTCACCTCTCACTCCAATCTAGGTGGCGGTTGGGCAATTTCCTATGTCTACTGACATAGATTTGATATATCACCCTCGACAGAATGACGCAAGTGTGCTAAACAGATTTTTTGAGCCGGTAGCTAAAGGGGATGCGTGATGGCCGACTACCGTGGCGACGCGGGTGCTCCATTGTCCGACCATGGTGTGTACGGCATCTCGGTGGCTGCCGAATTAACCGGGATCGCGGTGCAATCCCTGCGGCTCTACGAACGCTACGGCTTGATCGCGCCGGCCCGCAGCCAAGGCGGAACTCGTCGCTACAGCGCCGACGACCTGACGCGGCTCAGGCGCATCAGTGAGCTGGTCGACTCGGGGGTCAACCTGGCCGGCGTCGCACGCATCCTCGATCTGGAAGACCACAACGCCTCGCTGTCGGCGACCAACACCGACCTGCGCTCCACCAATCGCACGTTGCGAGACGCCGCGAAGACGACCAAGCCCGTCCAACCGGGCACACTGTAGAGCCCATCCCGGATTGCACCGGCCGACGCCGGGTACTCGTCCCGCTATGCCTTTGGGGAGAAACGATGGGTGAGTTGACGGAAACCGGTGCTCAGGTCGCCGGGAGCGCACGGCAGGAAGCCGACGCCTACCGCGGCGACAACGACCGACCGCTGGGCGGCTATCTGGCCGTGATGGTTGTCTATATCGTCGTGGTGGCCGTTGCGGTGTTGGCCGCGCTGGTCAGCGGGCGCACACTGCCGACCCGGTGGCGCGTCCAAGACCTGCTCCTGCTCACCCTGGGCACCCACAAACTGTCGCGCACCTTGACCAAGGACGCGGTGACGAGCCCGCTGCGAGCACCCTTCACGCACTACGCGGGCACGGGTGGACCCGCGGAAGTCCAGGAAGAGGTCCGGGAGCAGAGCCAGCTTCGGCACAGCCTGGGCGAGCTGCTGACTTGCCCCTTCTGCCTGGACATGTGGGTCGCCACTGGGTTCGCCATCGGCCTGGTGTTCGCGCCCCGGTTCACCCGGCTGATCGCCGGCGTGTTCACTGCACTGGCCGGCGCGGACTTCCTTCATCTCGCCTATGCCATGGCGCAACAGTCGGCCGAAGGCTGACGCTTGTCGGGCCGCGTCAGCTCGTCTTGGGCATCGGAATACCCTCGCTGGCCGTGAATTGCGCGTCGTCCGCGGACGACAACCCGATCGAAACGACCGAGCGGGTGAACAGCGCATCGGTCAGGTACGCCAGCGACACCGCCCACCGGTTGACGCCACGCGGAATCGCGTACAAGTGGTACGACCTGGTGACGGCTTTGGCGGGCAACCCCGACAAATGGATGTTGAGCGGGTTGGCCACCGCGTAGCGCGGTCCGAGGTCGACCACCAGGCCGAGGTTGCGGTGCTTGTATTCCTTGCTGGTGCCGTGACCGAGGCTGGCCGCAACATTGCGGGCCAGCGCTTTGCCCTGTCGGGTCGCGTGTTGGGCGGTCGGCGGTGTGACCTTTCCCGGTTGGGTCAGATCGGGGACCGCGGCCGCGTCACCGGCCGCGAACACCTCGGGGTGATCCGGCACCTGCAGATCGGCCTGCACTGTGAGCCGGCCCTTTTCGGTTGGTAACCCCAGGTTCTGGATCAACGGTGCGCCGGTCACCCCGGTCACCCAGGCGATGGTACGCGTCTCTATGCGCGAATCATCGCTGAGCACAACGTGATCGGCGTGCGCCTCCTTGAGGGTGATGCCGAGCCGGACGTCGATACCGCGCTTGCGTAACACCTTCAGCGCGGCGTCACCCAGCTTCTTTCCCACTTCGGGCATCACCTGGTCGGCCAGGTCCAGCAACAGAAACCGCACTTCGGCGGGGTTGAAGCTCATCTGTTTGGCCGCCGCGTCGGCCAGCGCCCGCAGCTGCGCCACCAGCTCGGTGCCCGAATATGAGGCGCCGACAACCACCACGGTGCGCCGGGCCGCGGCCACCTGGGGATCGTCCTCGATGTTGGCCAGCTCCAGCTGTTCGACGAAATGGTCTCTCAGGTAGAGGGCCTCGGCCGTGGTCTTCAATCCGCGCGCGTGACTGGCGAGCCCCGGGACGTCGAACAACCGTGTCACCGAGCCCGGCGTCAGCACCAGCCGATCCCAGGACATGGAATGGCTGCGCTCTTCGGGATCGCAATAGGTCAGCGTGCGTCGGGTAAAGTCCACGCCGTCGACGCGGCCGCGTATGGCGCGCACACCCTTGAGCGAATTAGCCAGTGGGACAGCGACAAAGCGGGCATCGACGACGCCGCCGGCCACGTCGGGCAACAGCGGCGTGTACAGCATGTAATCGACCGGCGAGATGATTGTGATGTCGACGGGTGCTCGCCGTCGGCGCAGAATTCGGACCAGCCGACGGGCGCAGGTGAATCCGGTGAAGCCGCTTCCCACGATCACAATGGAGGTCACCGACCCGAGTGTAGGCGGCCTTCGGAAGTGAGTCGCGATGGGCCGTTCGATTTTACGTGGTTAACTACCACGAAAGACGTTGTCTGGGAGCGTAGTTTGACGCTCACTAGCGCAACGCGGACGTGCTCGTGTGCTGGGCCAAAGCCCATCGCCGCGGTTATTCGGTATCTGGCCTTGCGTTTCGTTGGATGGCTCCTAGACTTCTCCTTGGACGTTGACATTCGCCGACTTGTCAATTTCACCGTGACTCCTGCGAGAATGGGCGCTGCGGCCCGGATAGTTCGGGGGTGGTATCGATGCGAGACGGCAGTGCCACGGTCGTCAATCAGCTCTTGGAGCTGGTGACGAACCTGGAGCGGGAGAACAGCGACACCACCACTGGGCTGCACGAGCTGATCGGCAACGGCGTCGACCACGTGACCGGCTGCCAATATGCGGGGATCACCCTGGCCGAGAAGAGTAAGTCGGTCATTAGCGTGGTCGCCACGCACCGCTATCCGATGGTGCTAGACGCGATCCAGAACAGGTACGGCGAGGGGCCGTGCCTGGCCTCGGTCTGGGAGCACCATGTCATGCAAATCGCCGACCTGAACACCGAGCAGCGCTGGCTGCGCTACCGGCGGCATGCCCTTGAGCAGACCCCAATCCGTTCCATCCTGTCGTTTGAGTTGTTTGTCGACGGCACAAGCATGTCCGCGCTCAACTTCTATGCCGACCGTCCGCACGCATTCAACCAGGATTCGGTGGAGTTGGGCACGGTGTATGCCACCCATATCGCCTTGGCCTGGTCGATGATGCGCCGGCAAGACCAATTCCGCAGCGCTCTGGCCTCGCGAGACATCATCGGGCAGGCCAAGGGTGTCGTGATGGAGCGCTTTGATCTCGACGCCATCGAGGCCTTTGAGCTGCTCACCCGGCTCTCGCAACAATCGAACACCAGGCTGGTCGACATCGCGGCCGCTCTCGTCGATAGCGAACATCCGCTCAAGTACCGCCTGCATTGACTCCGCTCGCCACAGCGCTTCTCGCAGTGGTCAATTCATCGGAACCGGTGCGGGCCGCCCTTCGGCGATGAGCCGCTCGCCGAGGTCGTAGTCGTCGTCGGCGTTGTAAGTCAGGACACCGACGACGGCGTTCCCCGACTCGTACCACACGGTGAAGCTGTCGCCATGGTCGAGCATCCGGCTACGTTCGTACCCATCGCCCCATGCATGGTACTTCAATGTCCCATCGCCAATGGTGGTCCAAAACCCCGGCACCGCATCCCATTTCGATTCATGACCCGCCGCGCAGGCCCCGGCGATCGTCCCGTGGTCGGTCGCGTCCTGCCAATGCTCGGTGGCCACGGGGCGTCCTGCGACTTCGTGGTGGGCCAGCGCGACATCACCCGCGGCATACACACCGGGCACCGCGGTGGCCATATCGGAACCCACCACGACGCGGGACTCGTGCACCTTCAGACCCGCCTCGGCGGCGATCCGGCTCTGCGGCGACACACCGGTGGCCGCGAGCACCAGGTCACAGTCGATCGTGACGCCGTTGTCCAGGCGAACGCCCACGTCGGTGATTTCCTGCACCGTGACCCCGCCGACGTGTCGGGCACCCGCGTCGCTCACCAAATCGCGCACCCGTGCGGCGGCTTCGCTGCCGAGCCGCTTCTGCTGCGGAAGTTCCGACGGCGCAACGATAGTCACCGGGATCCCGCGCCGGGCCAGCGATGCCGCGGCCTCACAACCGATGAACCCCGAGCCGATCACCACCGCGGATGAGGCGTTTTCGGCCGCGGTGCGCAACCTGCCGGCATCGGCCAGTGAGCGCAACAGCAGCGCGCGTTCCCCACCGGGCAACGGCGGTGTGACGGGTGCCGCGCCGCAGGCCAGGATCAAAGTGTCGTAGCCGTACCGGTGATCGCCGGCGAACACGGTGTGTTCGGCCAGATCCAGCCGATCGATCCGCACTCCGCCGACGAGTTCGATCGCCCGCTCGCCAAACCACCGCGCGGGATGCAGGTCAACCTCGTCCGTTTCGCCGCGTAGAAACTCCTTGCTCAAGGGCGGTCGGGCGTACGGCGGGTCGACGTCAGCGCTGATGATCCGCAACGGTGTGTCGGCATCGTGTTCGCGAAACGACTCGGCCGCGGCGACTCCGGCTGGGCCACTGCCCACGATGATCACTCCCGTTGGCGTCATCTCGATGTGATACCCGTACTTCGCGAGCTCACACAGCCTTTCCGAGGGCGCCGTTTCGGCCGGTGTGGGACGGGTATGTGCCATCCGTATGAAGGCTGTTACCTGGCACGGCAAGCGCGATGTACGGGTGGAGTCGGTGCCCGATCCGAAGATCGAGCAGCCCACCGATGCCATCATCGAGGTCACATCGACCAACATCTGCGGGTCCGACCTGCACCTGTACGAGATTCTCGGGGCATTCATGAAGTCCGGGGACATCCTCGGTCACGAACCCATGGGCATCGTGCGGGAGGTCGGCACGGAAACGGGTGACCTGCGGGTAGGGGACCGCGTCGTCATACCGTTCCAAATATCCTGCGGCAGTTGCCATATGTGCAACGAGAAGCTATACACCCAATGCGAGACGACCCAGGTGCGCGAGCAAGGCATGGGAGCGCCGTTGTTCGGTTATTCAGAGCTTTACGGCTCAGTACCCGGCGGACAAGCCGAGCTGCTGCTCGTCCCGCAGGCGCAGTTCACTCACATCAAAGTCCCTGTGGGACCGCCGGATTCGCGGTTCGTCTACCTGTCGGACGTGCTACCCACCGCCTGGCAGGCGGTCGACTATGCCAACATCCCCGACGGTGGCTCGGTCACCGTGCTCGGGCTGGGTCCCATCGGGGACATGGCCGCGCGCATCGCCGCTCACCTGGGCTACCGCGTCATCGCCGTCGACCTGGTGCCCGAGCGACTGGCCCGCGCGGCGAAACGCGGTATCCACACCATCGATTTGGGGCGGCTGGACTCCTCGCTCGGTGACGCGATCCGCGACCTGACCGACGGGCGGGGAACCGACTCGGTGATCGAGGCGGTGGGCATGGAGGCGCACGGCTCGCCGGCGGCCAAACTGGCGCAACAGGTTGCGGGGTTGCTCCCCGATGCGCTAGGCAAGCGGGTCATGCAAACCGCCGGCGTGGACCGGCTGTCCGCCCTGTACTCCGCCATCGACATCGTGCGGCGTGGCGGCACGATCTCGCTGATCGGCGTGTACGGCGGCATGGCCGACCCGCTGCCGATGCTCACCCTGTTCGACAAGCAGGTGACCCTGCGGATGGGACAGGCCAACGTCAAGCGCTGGGTCGACGACATCATGCCGCTGCTGACCGACGACGACCCGCTTGGGGTCGACAGCTTCGCCACTCACGTGCTGCCCCTCGACCAGGCACCGCACGCCTACGAGATCTTCCAGAAGAAGCAGGACGGTGCGGTGAAGGTCATACTCAAGCCGTGATCGTTTATGCCTCAAGGCTTTCCGGTTGGCCACGGCAGTCCGGGGCGTAGTGCACAGTTTGACGGCGATGTTGGCAGGGTATTGATTGCGCCATGACCACCGCAGACGCTCTCGCTCCCACGCCCACCGGAGAGGTGTGGCCGGGCAGGGCCTACCCGCTGGGTTCGACGTACGACGGGGCGGGCACCAACTTCGCCGTGTTCAGCGAGGTGGCCGAGCGGATGGAGTTGTGCCTGTTCGACGCCGAGGGCACCGAGAGTCGCGTCACCCTGCCGGAGGTCGACGGCTTCATCTGGCATGCGTACATTCCCAACATCGAACCCGGCCAGCGTTACGGCTACCGCGTGTACGGTCCGTACGACCCGGCCGCGGGACTGCGATGCAATCCGACCAAGCTGCTGGTGGACCCGTATTCGAAAGCCATCGACGGCTCGTTCGAGTGGAACCAGTCGCTGTTCAGCTACAACTTCGGTGACCCCGACAGCCGCAATGACGACGACTCGGCGGCCAGCATGCCCAAGTCGGTGGTGATCAGCCCCTACTTCGACTGGGGCAACGACCGGCCGCCGGACCACCATTACGCCGACACGGTCATCTACGAGGCGCACGTCAAGGGCCTCACCCAGACGCACCCCGACATCCCCGAGCAGCTGCGCGGCACCTACGCCGCGGTGGCGCACCCGGTGATCATCGAGCACCTCAAGAGCCTCGGCATCACGGCCATCGAGCTGATGCCGGTGCACCACTTCGCCAACGATTCCACCCTGGTCGACAAAGGGCTGTCGAACTACTGGGGCTACAACACGATCGGATTCTTCGCCCCCGACTTCAAGTACTCCAGCGCCACCACGCCCGGCGGGCAGGTCCAGGAGTTCAAGGCCATGGTGCGCTCGCTGCACGAAGCCGGCATCGAGGTCATCCTCGACGTGGTCTACAACCACACGGCGGAGGGCAACCACCTGGGCCCGACACTATCGATGCGCGGCATCGACAACGCCGCCTACTACCGGCTGGTCGAAGACGACAAGCAGTACTACATGGACTACACCGGCACCGGCAACAGCCTCAACGTCGGGCACCCGCACGCGCTGCAGCTGATCATGGACTCGCTGCGCTACTGGGTGACCGAGATGCATGTCGACGGCTTCCGGTTCGACCTGGCCTCGACGCTGGCCCGTGAGTTCTACGATGTCGACCGGTTGTCGACGTTTTTCGAACTCGTGCAACAGGATCCGACGGTCAGTCAGGTCAAGCTCATCGCCGAGCCGTGGGATGTCGGGCCGGGCGGCTATCAGGTGGGCAATTTCCCGCCGCAGTGGACCGAGTGGAACGGAAAGTACCGCGACACCGTCCGCGACTTCTGGCGCGGCGAGCCCGCCACCCTCGACGAATTCGCCTACCGGCTCTCCGGATCGGCGGATCTCTACGAGCACACCGCGCGGCGGCCGGTGGCGTCGATCAACTTCGTCATCGCCCACGACGGCTTCACGCTGCGCGACCTGGTGTCCTACAACGAGAAGCACAACGAGGCCAACGGCGAGGACAACAACGACGGCGAGAGCCACAACCGGTCCTGGAATTGCGGCGAGGAGGGGACCACCGACGACGAACAGGTCAACGCGCTGCGCGCCCGTCAGCAGCGCAACTTCCTAACCACGCTGCTGCTGTCCCAGGGTGTGCCGATGATCTGTCACGGCGACGAGCTCGGGCGCACCCAAAACGGCAACAACAACGGGTATTGCCAGGACAACGAGCTCACCTGGATCGACTGGGCCACCGCCGACTCCGGTTTGCTGGAATTCACCCGGACGGTGTCGGCGCTGCGGGCCGAGCACCCTGTGTTCCGCAGGCGGCGGTTCTTCTCCGGAACGCCGGTGGGCCGCCGCGGGCAGGACGGTCTGCCGGACATCGCCTGGTTCACCCCCGAGGGCACTGAGATGACCGACGAAGACTGGGGAGCGAGCTTCGCCAAGTCCGTTGCGGTCTTTCTCAACGGCCACGGCATTCCCGATCGCGATGCGCGAGGTCAGCGGGTACTCGACGACTCCTTCCTGCTGTGCTTCAACGCCCACTACGAGCCGATCGAATTCACCTTGCCGCCAAAGGAATTCGGTGCTTCCTGGCAGCTTGTGGTCTTCACCGGACCCGAAGAGGCCACGCCGGTCGACGAAGTGCCCGGGGGAGGTACGTTCACCGTCGACGCGCATACCGCCGTGGTGCTGCAAGCACCCGACGGTGGCTGACACCTTGACGCAAACCCGCCCGAAAGTTACGTAGCGCGCCGCCTGCCGATACGCTGTGGCTGCAGCGAGGTCGTTACAGGAGAGGGCAAATATGTCAAGGACAGTGGTGGTCGGCGCCTCCAGTGGGCTGGGGCGTTGCATAGGCGTCGGTCTTGCCCAGCGCGGCGATCATGTCGCGCTGCTTGCCCGGCGCCGGGAGCGCATCGAGGCCGCGGCCAAGGACGCCGGCCCGAACGCGATCGCCGTCGAGTGCGATGTCACCGACCAGGCATCCTGCCGCTCGGCCATCGACCATGCCGCCGACGCCCTCGGCGGCATCGACAACATCGTCTACACACCCGCCGTCGGGCCGCTAGTCCGCATGGTGGACACCGACGCCGACACATGGCGGCGCATCTTCGACACCAACGTCATCGGCGCATCGTTGGTGACGGCCGCGGCGGTGCCGCACCTGACCGCCTCGGCCGGCAAGGCGGTGTACCTGTCCTCCGACGCCGGCACCTTCGGGCCGCCGTGGCCGGGTCTGGGCGCGTACGGAGTCAGCAAGGCCGCCCTGGAACGGCTCGTGGAAGCGTGGCGGGCCGAACACTCCAACATCGGTTTCACCAACCTGATCGTCGGGGAGTGCGCGGGCGGCGAGGGCGACGGCCAAACCGGCATGAACGAAGGCTGGGACATGGACCTCGCGATGAAAGCGGTCCCGCTCTGGTCGGCGCGCGGCTGCATGCCCGGCAAGCTGATGCCGGTTGAGGACCTCGTCGACGTCGTCCACACCATCCTGCGCACCAACGCCTCGACATCGATGCCGCTCGTGGTGGCCCGCGGGGCGCCGGCCAGCCCCGCCGCGTTCGCCGAGGCCAACCAGTCGTAGCTCAGCGGCGGCCCAGCTTCTCCTTGGCCAGGTCGGTAAGGAAGCGCGCCGTCGACGTGGGCCGGAAGGCCAGGGCCGCCTCGGTGAGCGCATCACGTGATGCGGTGGGCAGTTCGATATCGGCCGCGGCGACGTTGAATTCGAGTTGCTCGACGCTGGAGGCGCCGGGAATGGCGACGACCCCCGGATAGCTGATCAACCAGGCCAGTGCCACCTGCGCCGGCTTGGCGTTTACGTCCTTCGCGACGTCGCGCAACAGCTGCAGCAGCGGCTCGACGCGGCGCAGGTTTTCGGTGCCGAACAGCGAATTCACCGCCCGCACGCCACCCGGGCGGTTGTCGACGCCGTACTTGCCGCCGAGCAGCCCCTGTTCCAACGGGCTGTAGGCGATCACGATGCGGTTCTCCCGCTCGGCAAACGGCACCAGGTTCTTCAGCGCCTTCGGGAAGGCAAGCGAGAAATGCACCTGGTTGCTGATGACTGGCCGGCCGAGCGCGGCGTCGGCCTTCTGCCACCGCTGCAGCGAATAGTTCGAGACGCCGGCCGCGCCGATCTTGCCGCTGTCGAGCAGATCGCGCATGCCCGGCATGATCACCGAATCCGGCACCACCGGGTTGGGCTGGTGGATCTGGTACAGCGGGATCCGGTCCAGCCCCAGCCGCTGCGCGCTGGCGCGGGCGCGCTGCTTGACCACGGCGGGGAAGGGAGCGACCGGCATGATCTTGCTGGCCACCGCGACGTCGGCGCGCTCGTCGCCGAGGGCCTCGCCCAGGATCCGCTCACTTTTGCCCAGGCCGTACACCTCTGCGGTGTCGAACAGCGTCACCCCCAGGGCACGGGCGCGGCGCACGATGTCGCCCGCTGCGCCGGCGGCGTAGCTATCCCCGTAACCCCACTCGCGCGAACCGAACTGCCAGGTGCCCAGGCCGATCCGGCTGACTCGGCCGACCCCGTCGACGTCGAGATATTTCATGCGTTTCTCCTATGTCAAGCCGCTGCTGTTTGGCAAGGCTGGATTCGGTTTTGGTGGTCGGTGTGGAGATGCTGGAATGCCACGCGGGCCAAGCGGCGTTTGAGGCAGCGCAGGGCTTCGGTGGTGGAGTCACCTGTACTCCTGCGGTGGCGATAGTAGGCCTGCCCGAGGCCCTCGAGCCGGATCTGAGTGACGGCGATGCGATGCAGGGCGGCGTTGAGTTGGCGGTTGCCCGAGCGGGTCATCCGGACTCGGCCGGCGGTGGTTCCCGACCACACCGGGATCGGGGCCACCCCGGCATGGCGCGCGAAGGCGGCCTCGCTTTTGAAGCGGGCGACTCCGGCGGCTTCGCCGACGAGTTTGGCTGCGGTGAGCTCGCCGCAGCCCGGCATCGCGAGCAGTGCCGGGGCGACGGCCCGGACCCGCTCACCGATGCGCTTGGCCAACGCGTTGATGGCTTCGGTGAGCCGAGTGATGTCGGCTAGCTCGTCACGGGCCAGCTGGGCCACCAAACCGGGCACGGTGTCCAACCACGCTCGCAACAGGTCGCGGTGCTTGGCCAAGTCCAGCGACGCCGCCTTAGGGGCATGGGCGGGGTCGAGCTCGTGGACTCGCCACAACAACCGGTTGATCGTCGAAGTCCGTTGTCCAACAAGGTCTTCACGCCGATCGACCAACAACTTGAGTTCCCGCGACACCTCGTCATGGGAGGCCACCGGTAGATCTGGTTCCCGCAACACCGCCCGCGCCACCGCCAACGCGTCGATGGGATCCGACTTACCCCGAGTGCGCGCCGAGGCTCGAGTCTGCGCCATCAACTTCGGCGGCACCCGCACCACCTGCTGACCCGCGCTCAACAGGTCACGTTCCAACCGGGCCGACAAATGCCTACAATCTTCAATCCCCCAGCGCAGGTCCGTTCCGAAGTGAGTACGCGCCCACCGCAGCGCCTGGTTGTGCCCGGATGTAGTGGCCGCGACGACCTTCTCACCGACCTTGCGGCCGACCTCATTAACGGCCACAAACGTATGGGTGCGCTTGTGGACATCGGCTCCAACAACAACCATGGTGGTTGCCTCCTTCACAGTGAGGTGACAGTTGGGCCGGTCGGCGGACACATCTCAGTCGGGGGCGAAGCCACGCTCCTATCAAGTCACGCCGGCCGGTCCTTCACACCTGATGCCGACAAAACGCATGAACGCCAACCCCAAGGCGGCACGCAGCCTACGAGCCAGACACCAGATGATCAGGATCCAACCACCGCAAAAAGCGGCAACACCACCCTGACACTGAGCTCAGCCTAGTGGCGATCGCAAGCGCGGCGGAGCCGGGCGCAGCGGGTCGCCACGCATGAGCCATGAGTGGCGATCGCAAGCGCGGCGGAGCCGGGCGCGGCGGGTCGCCACACATGAGCCCCTGAGCCGGCCGCCGATCCGCGTGGGCCGCTCAGCCGGGGATCTTGCCGAGGATGTAGTTGGCGATGCTGACCGCGGCCGCGCGGGGCGGCCCACTGTCCGTGGTGCCGTTGGCAGACACATTCAGGTCGATGACGACGTTCGCCTTGGCCGCGATGGCGCGTGCCGAGCGCACCTGGATGGCCTTGGGCGTCAGATCCAGGGTGGTGATGCCGTTGCCGGCATCGGCCGGCGCGCTCAACGACATCGGGATCGGCTGCCCACCGGGAGCAGTCACGGTGACGGTATAACCGCCGCACTGGTGCCATCCCGACAGCAAGGTGGCCAGCTGCGCCTGGGCGGCGGCCGTATCGCGAAATGCCGCCACGCCCTGGATGACCTGCATCGACTTCATCATGCTGCGCGTGTCGGTGAATTGCCCGGCGTGATATCCGGCCAGCGCCCCCGGGGTGTAGGCGTCCGGGCTGCCGGCGGCGATGCTTCCCCAGCATTCCGGGCGGTCGATGCTGCCGTCATCCGCGGAACGGCCTGGGCTGTTCCAGGTCGGCCCTGCGTCGAGGTTCGCATCGCCGGTGATGTTCCGCAGGGCGTCGAGCGCGGGTAGCAGCGTGGCGATGGTCTCCGGCGGGACCGTGGGCGGCGGGGGCCCGGCCGCCGTGCTGGAGCCGGGAGGCGTCCGGTGTGGGGAGGTCGAACCGGCCAGCGTGGCCAACCCGGCCAGGACCACGACCGCCAACAGAATGAAGATGTATGACAGCGTCACGCCCACCAGCGCACGGTCGCGGCCGAGTTCGCCGGTGCGGCGGATCTGCGCCAGGCCGAGGTGTCCCAGGATCGCCCCCGCGGGCGCGAACAGGAACGCGAAAACCAGCGACAGCGTCGCCATGGTGTTGACCGGCGGGCGGTAGGGCGCGGGTGGCGGCGTGAAAGGCGGCGGCGCCACGGCGGGTAGCTCCTCTTCGGGTAGCTCCTCGTCGGGCGCCGGGACGCGGCCAAGCGGGTCATAGCTCAGCGGGTTTTGCCAATACGGGTCCTGCGGGTTGGTCACCCCAGTGCCTCCTTAGCGGGGAGAACCTGCCCGAAATGTAGCCGACGAGGGCGCTTGAGAAAACCGCGGCCGTCACAGGCGCGGTTTGCCGATGCTGACCACATAGGGCACCTGCGCGAAGGTCAGGTAGACCCGATGTGGCCCGACGGCCATGCCCGACAGCTGGGCGGCCCGGGCGGCGGCAGGCAGCCCCGACCGGTAATCGATGGTGCGCAGCACGGGGATGTGACCGTCCGGAAAGCCGGTAAAGCTTGCCGTCTCGAGCGTCACCAGTTCGCGGTCGGTGGCGGCATAGATCCTGGTGTCGTCGGTGCCGAGTTCGCGGATCGGCGACGGTAATCGCGTGGTAGCCAGCACTTCCAATCCCTCCCCGCCGCGACGTGAGTCGACGGCGTGCAGCGTGTCGTCGTCGCGGCCGGCCACGTAGCTGCGCGTCACCGCGGTGCCGTCACCCGCCGAGACCGCCACGTCGAAGTCCAATGAGCCGCGTTCCGCCGCGGGCGACGACGTCCCTTGAAAGTGGCGGATGCCCGACGGTCCGAGCAGGTGGTAGTCGAGTTCGCGGCCGCGATTTGCGCCGTCGATGGTGTCTGCACTCGTGCCGGTGATCGCGGTGGGTAGCCTGCGGTAGCCGTACTGGTCCACCGGCGTCACCGCATGGCCATCCGCCGACAGCGCCAGCAGCATCCGCAATCCCGCGTCCTCGGTCAGGTAGGCCGGCGCCGGTCCCGCGTCGAAATCGTTGACCTGGCGCAGACTTTCCAGGTCGACCTCGGCCACCTTGCCGCGCTCGGGCTGCGGCACGAACACCACACGCTCGTCTTTCTGGCTGATCTGCAGATTGCGTCCGGACGCCATGGGCGCGGAGAACCGCGTCTTGGCTTCGCCGCCGTGATCGCCGGCGCTGACCTCGGCTAGCCGGCGATCGTCGGTGAGCGCGACCAGCGCGTGCCTGCGGTACGACCACACCGGCTCGTGCAACGCGGCACCGGCCTGCCAAAGTTCGACGGCGGGCGCCGATTCCAACGACGCTCCGGGGCGTGAACAGCCCGTGGTCAGCGCGGCCGTCGCGACCGCGCCGACGACTCCGCAGCGCAGCAGCGCCCGGATGCGCTGGCGTGTGCAAAGACCCTGTCCGGCGCCCATCGACCGCGAACTCCTTTCGCCGTTTTGTCCAGGACATACCCCGCGCGGCCACGGCCACACCCCGTTTGACGCTCGGATTCGTCGGGTAGCCATTTGAGCGAGCGCGCACAGCCCTGCGCGTCGGACCAAAGATGGGAGGGACACTGTGGCACCCACCGCCATCAAGTCGCCCACCGACGTAGCTGGGTGCGCCATCTCCGGCAAGGGCTGACACAGCCACCCCTGGCGTGGTACCCCCGCTCGGTGGGGGAGCGGGGGTATCCACGCCCTCCACCTCAAAAGCTCATGGCCGCAACATCGAACGCACCCGGGGCCACCCGCTACCTTCCAGAGGAGCGGGACCTCGACGCGCTGCGCGATGCGGCCGAAACATGCCACGGCTGTTCACTTTTCGAAGATGCCACCCAAACGGTGTTCGGCAATGGGCATCCGGGGGCGCCGATCATGCTGGTGGGCGAGCAACCCGGCGACCAGGAGGACCGCGCCGGCGAGCCGTTCGTCGGCCCAGCCGGACGCCTGCTCGCCCGCGCCCTCGAGGACGCCGGCATCGACACCGCGCTGGTCTATGAGACCAACGCGGTCAAGCACTTCAAATTCACCCGCAAGGGCGGCAAACGACGCATCCACCAAAAACCCGGGCGCACCGAAGTGGTCGCCTGCCGACCCTGGCTGATCGCCGAGATCGAGGCGGTGCGGCCCCAGGTCATCCTGTGCTTGGGTGCGACGGCCGCACAGTCGTTGCTGGGAACCACTTTTCGGGTGTCCACTCAGCGCGGCCAACAACTGCGGCTGCCCTCATCCGTTGACGTACACTTCACACCCGCGCCGACCGTGGTGGCGACGGTTCACCCCTCGTCGGTGCTGCGCGACCGCAGCGACCAGCATGACGAGGTCTACAAGTCGTTCGTCGACGACCTGCGCAGCGCGGGCGCAAGCCTCGCCAGGCGCAGAAAGAGCTGACCCCGCTGAGGGGTTCAACTCTTCTTGTGCGGCAAGAACTCCTGCGCCTTGGTCTTCAGACCGACCTTGACGAAACCCACCCGGTCCTCGTCACCGGAGAGCACCGCCGCGGTCGCCGACTTGAATTGCTCCCAGGTCGCGTGCGGCGGGATGGGCGGCATATCGGGGTCGGTATACACGTCCAGGACGGTGGGACGGTCCGCGGACAGCGCCTGGCGCCAGGCATCCGACAACTCCTCCGGATCCTTGATGGCCATGGCGTTCAGGCCGAGGCTGGCCGCGAACGCAGCGAAGTCGATGTCGGGAAGATTCTGGGATTCCGCGAATTTCGGCGCACCGGCCATGGCGCGCATTTCCCAGGTGACCTGGTTCAGGTCGTTGTTGTGCAGGATCGCGATGATCAGGCGGGGGTCTTTCCATTCGTTCCAGTACCGCTTAATCGTGATCAGTTCGGCCATGCCGTTCATCTGCATGGCGCCGTCACCGCTGAACACGATGACGGGCCGGTCCGGGTGGCCGAACTTGGCGCCGATGCCGTACGGAACTCCGGGACCCATCGTGGCCAGGTTGCCCGACAGCGAGCCCCGCATGTTGCCGCGGAAGCGTAGGTTGCGCGCATACCAGTTGGCCGACGAGCCGGAATCGGCTGCGACGATGGCGTTGTCGGGCAACTGCGGCGACAGCTCGGAGAACAGCCGCAGCGGATTGACCGGGTGGGCGCTGACCATGGCCTCCTTGTCCATGGTCTCCCACCAGCGGGCCACGGTCTTCTCGATGCCCTCGCGCCACGAGCGGTCCTCCTTGCGGCGCAGGTGCGGGATCAGCGCCCGCAGTGCGGTCTTCGCGTCGGCAACCAGGTTGACCTCGAACGGGTAGCGCATGCCGATCATCCGGCCGTCGACGTCGATCTGCACCGCGCGGGCTTGACCGAATTCCGGCAGGAACTGCGTGTACGGGAAACTGGACCCGACGGTCAGCAGCGTGTCGCAGTCGCGCATCATCTCGTAACTCGGCCGCGTCCCCAGCAATCCGATCGAACCGGTGACCCAAGGCAATTCGTCTGAAAGGACGTCCTTGCCCAGCAGCGCCTTCGCCGCGCCCGCGCCAAGCAGATCGGCGACTTCGGCCAGCTCTTCGTGGGCGCCGCGGGCGCCGCTGCCCGCCAGGATGGCCACCTTCTTGCCGGCGTTGAGCACGTCGGCCGCACGCGCGACGGCGGTATCGTCGGGGGCGATTTCCGGGTACTCGATGCCGAGGCTGGAGGGCACCATCTTGAACGCGTGTTCGGGCGGGGAGTACGGCAACTCCTGAACGTCGCTGGGAATGATCAACGCCGTCGGGGCCCGCTGCGTCATCGCTATCCGGATGGCGCGGTCCAGCACGTTGGGCAATTGTTCGGGGACGGTGACCATTTGGACGTAATCACTGGCGACGTCCTTGAAAAGGTTCAGCAGGTCGACCTCCTGCTGATAGTTCCCGCCCATGGCGCTGCGGTTTGTCTGACCGACAATGGCCACCACCGGGACATGGTCGAGCTTGGCGTCGTAGAGGCCATTGAGCAGGTGGATTGCGCCCGGCCCGGAGGTCGCCGCGCAGACCCCGACCCGGCCGGTGAATTTCGCGTAGCCGACCGCCTCGAAGGCGCTCATCTCCTCGTGGCGCGATTGGATGAACTTGGGCTTGTTGTCCGCGCGGCCCCACGCGGCCAGCAGCCCGTTGATGCCGTCGCCAGGATACCCGAATACGTGTTCAACGCCCCACGCCCGCAAGCGCTCTAGCAGATAATCGGAAACCTCTTTTTTGGACATGTTTTCTCCTCGGCCGACGGTTCTACGGTGCTAGCGGATGGGCGTGTGTGGCTATTGTTTGAACCACCTGCATGGCACTGTCGCGCACTCGCGGGCCAGTGGTTCGCGGCCTCCACTGGCAGGCGTGACTGATGCAGGCTGCCACCGCAGGGGCGGCTTCGGCACTTCCCACAGGAGCCGTTTACCCGCAATTGGCTGCGCTATTCGCCGAAACGAAGGCGGCCAGCCGACTCTCAGCGAGTTTTCAGCTGGCGGTTGTGGAATTGGTCAGGCCGACTTGGGCAGTGCAGACGATCCACCGGCGCTGTGGCCCTTGGCCACCCGCCGGATCAGCATGCGGGTGGCCTTGTCCAGAATTTCCTGCGCGACGTCGGGCTTACGGGCGCGTTCGGCACGGCGCACGGCCGCGGCTATGGTCATTCCCTGCTCATAACCGGTGACGACACGGGGGTCCACGTAGGAACCGCGCGCCACCGCCGGAGTGTTGCCCAGCTCCTCGGCTACCTCTTTCATCACCGCGGATTGAACGCGCTTGGCGACTCGGCGCGACACTGCGGGATCGGCGTCGGCGAAGGCCACGGCCGCCAGCACCGTTCCATGCCACGTCCGCAGGTCTTTGACGGTGTAATCGTCGCCGACCAACTCCTTGAATCGGTTGTTGAGGTCATCCGCACGCACATCGAACCACCCGGATGACTTGCGGCACACCAGTAGCCGCTCGGTGCGGTCGGGCCGACGCATCAGGGCTCGCACCGCGCGGACCACTTCGGGATCTTCGATTTCCATCGTGCGCCGGACCCCGCTCTTGGCCGGGAAATCGAACTCGACCGCGTCCCGCCGGACCACCACATGCTCGCACAACAGGGTGGACAAGCCGTAGGATTCGTGTTCCTCGGCGTATTGCTCGCCGCCGGCGCGAAAGTACCCGCGATCGAGCAGCCGTAGTGCGAGCGCCAATACCCGCTTGCGGGTCAAGCCCTTGCGCGTCAGATCTTTGGCGATCTCGGCGCGCCACACCGGCAGCCGCGTGGAAAGTTCCAGGACGCGGTCGAACTTTTCCTCAGCGCGTTCCTGTTGCCAGGCGGAGTGGTACAGATACTGCCGCCGGCCGGCGGCGTCGACGCCCACGGCCTGGATGTGGCCATTGCTATACGGCGAAATCCACACGTTCTTCCAAGCCGGTGGAATGACCAGATCCTTGATTCGTTGCAGTGTTTCCGGGTCGGACAGCGTCTTGCCATCCGGCCGGTAATAGGCGAAGCCTTTACCACGACGCTTGCGCGCGATACCCGGCTTGCTCAGCACGCTTCGGCGCAGCCGCATTGTTCGCCCTCCAGTTCTGGTAGCTGACTGCACAATTACCCGCCGGAGAAGTTGTTCACACCGTGGAAGAGCACGCCGACGTAGAAACGACCCGCCACAGCGTTGTGGCGGGTCGTCTCGGACCGGAATCAGCCGGCCATGAACTCCTGGTAAGCCGACTCCAGGTTCGGCGGCAGGGCGGTGACATTGCACTGCCGTTCGGTGTCGCCGATGGGTGCCAGGATGCCGCGCAGGTCGTTGTATTCCTGCGGGTGGCCGGTGAAGTAGCCGCGCAAGCTTGACTCAGCCTGCGGCCGTGGCTGCCCGTAGGCTGCGGTCACCACCTGGTTGGCGCCCGGGTGCGCCGCCAGATACTGCTCCGCCGAGCCCTGCACCGAGGAAACGGTGTTGTTCACACCGGCCGGGCTGCAGTCGGGTGCTGCGGCCGCCGATGGTGCGCCGACGATGCCCATGGCCATCCCCCCGAGCAGGCAGCCGGCACCGATTCCGGTTACTTTCCGGCGCGCGACAATACTGCTGATTTTCATAATTTTTGACGTCCTTCGAAACGAAAATGATTTTCTCTCGACAGAGGCTCCCGATCCTCGAAATCCAAAGTAGCGGAAGACAAGAGTGGCAGTGTTCGCCGACGACGAACGCCAGAGACGGCTACCCCCTTTCCGGGGGTTATTTGCTAAGCGACCGATCAAACGATCGGCGAATTTCTAAGAAATCGGCCCCGATCTTACGGATTCGTCAGGGAGATCGTGACGGAATTGTTATCGAGAGCTCGGCTTTCCGTCGTCGGCTGCGTGGTGGTCGTTGTGCTGGGCGGAGCCAGAGTCTGCAGTCACGTGTCGACGTCGGGGCGTGGTCGCGACGACCTGAGCAGAGAGGGCCAGGCCCGGCAGGACAAAGCCGACGCTCAACGCGATGCGGGCAAGAAGGGAGCCGAAGCTGAGTCGGGGCGCGCCGGCGCCGACGCTGCCGAAGAGCGGCAGAAGAAGAACCAGTAGGTCACCCGCAACGGGGCTCGGTCCGAATTTTCGGGCCGGGCCCCTTTCGCGCTTTAGGTATGCCAACGGCGTCGGCCGCCGATCGGTGGTTCAAGCCGCGCCATCGTCAGCAGACTTCTTAGGCCTCGGCGCCCCGCCATCGACAGCGCCGACGTCGGCGTGGAAATCATCGGGGTCATCGACCAGATGCCCTCCGCGGACGACATCGAACGGGTTCTGGTCGCGGTGCAATCGAGCCGCTACCAGCGCTGAACGCTCAGACCCTTTGCAGGTCCACCACCAGCGGACGGTGGTCCGAAATGGTCATGAGGTCTGATTTCACCGCGCTCCCGCGCAGCTGGCGATCGTCGGTCAAGATGTGGTCGAGCTGGCGGTTGGGCGTGTCCGCGGGAAACGTTTGGGCGGCAGCCAACGCCCGCATGCCCGACCAGCGGCGCACCGATTTCGGGGTCATGTTCAAGTCTCCGGTCAACAGCCGCGGTCCAGGGAAGCCGCGCAGGTCGTGAATCAGTCGGCGCAGCTGGCGCCGATTCCAGCCCGGAACAAAAGACAGGTGGGTGTTGGCCACCGTGAGCGCGCCCAACGGGGTGTGCAATCGGGCGATGACCGCCGCTCGGGGCTCCTCGTCGACGACCATGACCCGGTCGGGACCCGGCAGGTACATCGGAAACCGCATCGGAATCCGGGGTAATCGAAGCACTTGCCAGCTGACCACCGGATATCTGGACAACAGCGCGATTCCGTAGGCTGCGGTGCCGGGCTGTTCACGGCCGGTCGCGGCCATCCAAGTCGCCCCCGGTGTGCCGGAAATGGCCGCCACGAAGCGGTGTTCCACCGCACCCATGGCTTCGGCCGCCGCGGCGGTCAGGTCGGCGCGCTCGGACCGCGGCTGATCGCAGTCGACCTCTTGCAGGCTGAGCACGTCCGGATCGAGGCGGCGTACGCAGTCACCCAGCCTGTCAACCACCACGCCGTCGCCGACGGTGCGGCCGTGCAGGATGTTGAATGTTGCTACGCGCATAGGTTTTCACCTACCCACTTTCGCCCTCGCGCAGTCAATGTGGCATGTCCGTAGTGGATCAGCGCGCGCCGGGCACCCTTTCGCGAGCGGCAACCGACCAGGCGTCGCCGGTGTCGAACACGTCGATGACGACATCGCTGTCGCGGTAGCGGCCCATCGACGTCAGCCCGGGTGTTTGCGCGATGACGTCGTGGGCCGCGTCGCCGGTGAGCGGGTAATCGGCCACGGGGTGACGCCAGTGTGCGGCAACGATATTGGCGCCGCGCTGCAGCCTCGGACACTCCCGGCGCAGCACCTCGGCCAGGGTCTCGGCCTCCAAGTAGTAAGCGACTTCGCTGAGCACTAGCAGGTCGAAGGGTCCGCGCGGCCACGGCGAGTCCAGCGAGGAGCGGACCAGCGTTACCCGCTCGCGGCAGCCGGATGCGCGGCGCCGGGCCTCGGCGCTGCGCAGCGCCGCCTCGGCGACATCCACCGC
>NZ_DASUHS010000081.1:0-3783 GCF_036273375.1 Mycobacterium sp.
GGATGCAACTCGACCGTCACGGTGTGCAATCCGGTCGACTTGATGTTTCCGGGTAAGCGAATCCGCTTGCGGTCCAGCAGTGGGCCACCCGCGTCCTTAACGGCCGCTGCGACGTCAGCTGATGTGATCGAACCGAATAGCCGGCCACCTTCGCCGGCGCGTGCGCCGAGGGTGACGTTGAGCCTCTCCAGGTCTGACCTGATCTCACGGGCGTGACCCAGGTCGCGAATCTCCCGGGCGTCCCGAGCTCGCCTGATCTGGGTGATCTGCTTCTCGGCGCCCTTGCTCCACAGAATGGCCGAGCCACGCGGTACGAGGAAGTTCCGGCCGTAGCCGTCGGCCACCTCGACGATGTCGCCGGCGAGGCCAAGACCGGCCACCTCGCGCGTCAGTATGAGCTTCATGACCTGGCCCCTCAGCGCGCCGTCGAGGTGTACGGCAACAGCGCCATCTCGCGTGCGTTCTTGATCGCCTTGGCGATTTCCCGCTGTTGCTGGGCACTCACGCCGGTAACCCGGCGCGCCCGGATCTTGCCGCGATCCGAGATGAACTTTCGCAGCAGGGTGGTGTCTTTGTAATCGATGTAGTCGATCTTCGCCGCGAGTAGCGGGTTCTGCTTCTTTTTAGGCTTGCGGATAGGTGGTTTCGGCATTGGTGTGCTCCGCTCGTTTCACTCTTTCGTGACGACGGCAGACCGTCGTCAGGTTCCAATTCTGGTATCGGTCCGAGGCGTCAGAAGGGCGGCTCGTCGGAGAATCCCCCACCACCAGAGGGCGGCGGCGGGGTGCCCCACGGATCGTCGACGGCGTCGCCGCCGCCCGATCCGGAGGAGCCGAAACCGCCGGAAGAAGAGCCGCGCTGGGTGCGGTTCACCTTCGCGGTGGCGTAGCGCAGCGAGGGGCCCACCTCGTCGACATCAAGTTCGATGACGGTGCGCTTCTCGCCTTCCCTCGTCTCGAATGATCGTTGCTTGAGCCGGCCTTGCGCGACAACGCGCATGCCGCGTTGCAGCGACTCCGCGACGTTCTCCGCGGCTTGACGCCAGATGGAGCACCGAAGGAAGAGTGCCTCGCCGTCTTTCCACTCATTGGTGTTGCGGTCGAACTGGCGTGGAGTGGATGCGATCGTGAACGATGCGACGGCGGCGCCCGAGGGCGTGAACCGAAGCTCCGGGTCGGCGGTCAGGTTGCCAACCACAGTGATGACAGTGTCGCCAGCCATTGCTGCCTACCGCGCTTCCGGCCGCAGGACCTTCGTCCGCAGCACCGACTCGTTGAGATTGAGCTGGCGGTCGAGTTCGAGTACGGAAGCCGGCTCGGCCTGCACGTCGATGACGGCGTAGATGCCCTCGGCATGCTTGTCGATCTCGTACGCCAGGCGGCGCTTGCCCCAGATGTCGACCTTCTCGACCGTGCCGCCGTCCTTCTTGACGACGTTCAGGAACGTGTCGAGCGACGGCGCGATGGTGCGTTCTTCGAGATTCGGATCGAGGATGACCATGACTTCGTAATGGCGCATGAAAGTGCCACTCCTCCTATGGACTAGGTCGGCCGCGGACGGTCCGCGACAGGAGGCGGCCGCGTCGATTCCTCCGACGCGGCAACGATGACCATGCTACCGCGTGGGCGCCATCGCGACGAACGTTCCAGGTCGGGATGTCAGCTCCCGACGACGTCCGAGGGTGGTCGTAGGCTCGACACCATGCCAGCAGTCGGGGCGCACGTCGATTCCACCGATCCATTAGCCGCCGCGCGAGACGTGGGCGCCCAGGTCGTCCAGTTCTTCCTGGCCGACCCGCAGGGTTGGAAGAAGCCGACCGAGCATCCGCATGCCGAAGCACTGAAAGCCAGTGGCCTGACGATCTACATCCATTCGCCGTATGTGCTCAACGTGGCCAGCCTGAACAATCGCATTCGCATCCCGAGCCGCAAGCTGTTGGCTCAGCACGCCGAAGCGGCTGCGCAACTCGGCGCGAAGGGGCTGATCGTGCACGGCGGTCATCTCAACGCCTCGGATGACCCGGAGATCGGCTACGACAACTGGCGTAAGACTCTCTCCCGGGCGCGCGACGACGGCGGGTTTCCGCTGCCGATCTTGATCGAGAACACCGCGGGCGGCAACAACGCGATGACCCGCCGGTTCGACCGCCTGGCGCGGCTCTGGGATGCGATTGGCGAGTTCGGGCCCGGATTCTGCCTCGACACCTGCCATGCGTATGCCGGCGGTGAGGAGCTAGCCGGAATCGTTGACCGGGTCCGAGCCATCACCGGCCGGATCGATCTGGTCCACGCGAACAGCAGCCGGGACGCCTTCGACTCCGGTGCTGATCGGCACGCCAATTTCGACGCCGGCATGATCGAGCCCGAGACGATTGCGAGCACTGTGCGAGAGGCTGGCTCCGACGCGTTGGTCGAGACGCCGCGAGAAGGCCAGCGGGCGGACATCGACTTCCTGCGGGCCGCGCTGGGGATCGTGTCGGTCAGCGGATGATCAACCCGACGGCGCGGGAGGATCTTCGGCCGGTTGATGACCGGTTTCCGTGCGGCTTGGCGCCGGCAGTCGTACTGCGGCGGGAACCCGCAGCGTAAGGACGAACTCATCCGGTGCGCGGTCGAACGGGCCGCCGCACGGGTCGTCCATGCCGCCCGAGCGCACAATGTCGTGCTCGGGATGCCACATCTCCCGCACGACGAGAACGGCAATCGCAATCAGCAGGCCGTCGCGCGCGAGAAGCACGATCATCAGCGCGCCGTAGTCGAGTCCACGGGCACTGTCGTAATACCCGAGCAGCCAGAGCAACGTGGTGATCCACACGGCGATCTCGCTGAACTGCCACAGGAGATTCAGACCCCACCGCGGCCGGGCGAGCGCGACCAACGGCACCAGCCAGATCGAGTATTGCGGGCTCCAAACCTTGGTCGTCAACAAGAACGCCAGCACGACGAGGAAGGCGAGCTGGGCCATACGGGGGCGCGTCGGCGCGCCGAGGCCGAGCAGCACCACGAGCGCGAGCCCGGCGATGACTGCAGCGAGGACCGCGATGCCGGGCGGCGTCCACGCGGTGGCGTACCCCTGGCCGAAGAACCCGACGTTGGACAGGTAGTGGCCGATCGCCCAGAATGTGCTGGCTTCGGTGGGCCGGTCGGCGCTGAAGCGGTAGAACTCCCACCATCCGGTTGGGTACGCGACGGCGACCGGAATGTTCACCGCGCACCAGACCAGGACCGTGGTCACCGTGGCCCACGTGGCCTCTCGGTAGCGGTGCGTGCGCGCGGCCAAAATCCAGATGGGGATCAGCAGCAGCGCGGGATACAACTTGGCGGCCGTCCCGAGCCCGATCAACGAGCCGGCCGCGACGGGCCGATTACGCGCCCAGGCCCACAACGCGCAACTGGTGAACGCCATCGCGAACAGGTCCCAGTTCGAGAAGGCGTGGAACACGAGCAACGGACTGAGGGCGACGAGCGCCGCATCGTAGGGTCGCCGCCCCGCCGCACCCACCGTGCCGGCGACCATCAGCAGCCCGCAGATCGCGAGCAACACGCAGCTGAGCAGGGCGAACAGCTGGGCGTCGGTGAGGGCCGAAATAGGCGATTCGAGCAGGTGGGTGAGGCCCGAGGTCAACCACATGAACGCGCCGGTGAGCACGGGGTACTCCACCGCGTGGTCGCGGTAGGGGACGGCACCGACGTCCAGCCCCTCTGCGCCCCACAGGGGCACGATGTCGGAGTAGCAAACGTGCGTGTACTGCTTGTTGCCTATCCAGTTGCCACTGGCGCAGGG
>NZ_DASUHS010000082.1:0-3007 GCF_036273375.1 Mycobacterium sp.
GCACGGCGGCGTTCAGCAACGTCGTGTTCGCGAGTATCGCGCAGGAGTTCCACCAGCTGACCGCAGAGGAGAAGGCGCGTCTCGCCACCCAAGCCGGGTCATCCGAAGATGAACCAACGGCCTGCGGCTCGCCCTGCGCCAGCTGCGCCGGCGTCTGCGCGCTACGCGGCAGCCCGAGCCAGTGATCGAAGCGCTACGCAATAGCGGTAACTGCTATCGAGTAGCTATGTTAGACGCGTGAGCGAGACGATCAAGCAGTCCGAGCACTACCTGCAGCGGGTGGTCAACGTGATCGACGTGGACTAACGAGGCACGGGCGTCACCGCAATCCCACCAGGCTGCGGCGCAGGCCGCCGTTGAGGAGCAGTGGGAGCTCCTTGAGAAGCTCGCCTACGACATCATCGTGAAGTATGCACTCACCTGCCATCTGCCGCATAAGTACGTTCGCGCACGCGTTGATGAACACCTCACCCAGTATCTTCGTTGTGGTAGACGCTATCGTGGCATTAATCGTGGTGCCAGTGCCCGGAAAGATTTTGAAAAAGCTTGCCGCCGTTCGGGCCACAGAGGCCACCCCGAGGACGGTCGCAAAAGCGGTAGCGACGGCTCTGGGGTCAACCTTGAATCCCATTATTGTGGCAATCTGGCCCAGCATACTGATCTGTAGCGCGCTCAGCGGAATAGCATCGACAAGCGGGATCGGAGTAGCCGCGATCAACGCAGCCGTGCCCATGTTGAAGTTCACCGAACGCTTCGCCTCAGCGATCTTGAGCTCTAGCGAGACACGCTGACAGCTGGCTAACGTATGCCGTTCCGCATCCGGCAGCTGATGATAAATCGCGCTCACGAGATCGGGAAGACCGAACGGCGCAAGCGTGACACCAGCGACGTTATCTTCTTCCGCCAGGGTCATGAAGCACTGCCCGTCGAGGACGGGAAGCTCGAGCGAGGTGAGGTACCGGGCGAACCTGTTGGCACGGGGATCGTCATAGGTGGGGCACTGGGTAAGCACCAGCGCCACCAGCACGTCTTTCGCCAGCGCTCGGACGATGTCAGATTCAACCGTCTCGAAACGTTCGTCCCGGGTCCGGACGCAGTAGAGGCAAAAATGAATACGGGCGTCGTCGTCGTCCATCTGCCTCCTGATCTCAGTGAGGTAGGTTTCCGCTATCGATTCCGCCTCCACGCCGAGCTCGATGCCCGGCGTATCGTACACGGAGATGGGTAGGTTCGGTTGCACATATCTTCGGATACTCTGGGTAATTGAGCTGCCCACCCCGACCGGGGCGATCGGCGCCCCAAAAATTGCGTTGACCAAGGTGCTCTTCCCGACACCGACGCGTCCGGCGAGCATGACGTTGAGGCGGGACCTGCCCCGCAACGCCTGAGAGAAGCCGTCTCGAAAGAACTTCTCGAGGTTGAATTCGTCCTGACCCTCTGTATACCGGAGTAGGCCTGTAGATCCATCCATCGGGTCCCCTCTCAGCCGTTTTCCCAACGCTGGCCGGTATGGCCTACCTGCGCAAGATCAATAGCGCTGGTAGGCCGCAGCCGCGCTGATCTCGGTGGTGTGGCGGCACTGCTCTAAGACAACGACGTGCAGCGCGCGACGTTGCCTTGTAATTTAATGTCGATCTCTGCTGATCGCGGCAAATCGCCCGAGAAGATCGATTTCGATGCCCCGATACCGCTGGCGTCCGCCTGGCGCCGAGCTATAGCACGCTGCGACCGCCAACGGCGCGCAGGTTTCAGTGGACGGTGCCCTCGATGATCGTGACGGTGCTGGCGTCCGGGAAGCGCGCCGGTGGGCGGCCGAAGACGCGCCGGCTGGTGTCGACCACCACGCGACCGAAGGCCCGGTTGCCGGCGGCCCCTATCGCCACTCCGATGCCGAACGGTGCGATCCGGCCGAGTGCCAGCACGCCCTGCTTGCGCCCGTATCTGGTCAAGAACCAGCGACCCAGCGTCTTGTTGATCGCGGTGATGGAGGACATCGGGATCGCGTCGGGCAGCAGCGCCCCCCATTGCTGACCACCACGCCCAGCCATCTTTTCGACCAGCATGGCGCCGTTGTCACCGAGCGCGACGGCGAGCACCAGCGTCCGCCGTCGCTCGACCTCCTCGACCCGGATGCCGTGCACCTCAGCGACGGCCAACGCGAACAGCGCCGTGGTCTCGAGGAACAATGCCGTCTCACCGCCAGTGAGCGCCAGCGCGGCGACGGTCCCAACCCCCGGCGCGACCGCAACACCGCCCACGGCGGCTCCGGTGCCGGTGACCGTCGCGAGGTACTGCTTCTCCACGACAGCGATGATCTCGGCCGGGCTCGCCAGAGGTCGTGCTCGACGCAGCCGGGCCACGTAGCCGGCGACCGGCGACTGCGCGAGCGCGATTGCCTTTTCCAGGGCCCGGTGCAGCACAGCCGGCATCTCTGGACCCACGTTCAGACCTCCCACCGCGCCCAAAGCCTTGTGTAATTGCAGTATCCCGGCTCGAGCGGCCGCCGCTGCGCTAGCCGAGCTGGCCGCGGATCGCTCCCTCGGTGAACTTGTCCGTGTGGATGATGACGTAGTAGTCGGCCGGATGGTCAATGACGGCCTGAATCTTGTCTCGGGTACTGGTTGAGCAGCCACTGGCCGTACTTCCCGCCCCGGGAAAGTGCTGGTCATTGAAGAAATCAATCGGATGGGGACCGTCCTTGCCGCGCGGGGCGAGGTGAATATGCGACATGGTGACGTCACCGTGGAGGTCCTTCCACGACAGGGCGTAGCAGACTTTCTGGTGGGCGGCGTCGAGGTCGACTCGGGCTGAGCCGGTCGCGCCGTGGTCTCCGCCGCCGGTGACCTCCTCGGGGGTCAAGTTGATGGTGTAATGACCGAGGCCTTGCGGCTGCGGGTCGTCCTGCGCGGCTGCTGTGCTCGGCAGGGCGGCGACGACGAGCAGCGACGACATCGCCGCGAGGCACGCTCCGAAACGTCCCAACATCGTGAACTCTTCCTTCCTGCAG
>NZ_DASUHS010000083.1:0-14112 GCF_036273375.1 Mycobacterium sp.
CCTCACCTCCGATCGCTCGGGTCTCATCATGGAACCCGGCGCCAAGGTGAAGTTGCGCGGTGTTCAGGTTGGCCGGGTTACCTCGATTCATTCAGGTGATCCCGTGACGCTGCGCCTGGAGCTCTACCCCGAGCAGCTCAAATACATCCCGGCCAACGTCACCGCTCAGATCACCGCCACCACGGCGTTCGGGGGCAAATACGTCGATCTTCAGATCCCTGAAAGGCCGAGCCCCAAACGGCTGGCGTCGGGCGCTGTCGTGCGGTCACGCAACGTGACCACCGAGGTCAACACCGTGTTCCAGAACCTTGTCGCGGTGCTCAATCAGGTCGACACCCCCAAGCTGAACGCCGTGCTCACCGCGCTGGGCGACGGGTTTCGCGGGAAAGGTGCAGCCCTCGGTCAGGCCACCAGTGACTTCAACGAAGTCCTGGGGGCGATCAATCCTCGCAGCGAGACGATCCGTGCCGACTTTCGCGCACTCCAAGGGTTCAGCGACACTTACAGCGCGGCCGCACACGACATCGTTACGGTGCTCGACGCGGCCAGCTCCACCAGCGCCACCGTCAGCAAGAATGCTCGGGCCCTGGACTCGCTGCTGCTCAACGTCGTCGGGCTTTCTCAGAGTGGAATCAATTTGATCGGCCCGAACAAGGACAACCTCGTGCACGGCGTCAACTTGCTCGAGTCGACCACTCGGCTGCTGATGAAGTACAACCCCGAACTGACCTGCACGCTGGTCGGCGCCAAGTATGACTCCGAATTTTTCTCTGACGTGTCGGGCGGCCACAACGGGTATTCGGTCACCCTCGACGTCGCCTTGCTGCTGGGTGACGACGCGTACCGATTCCCCGATAACCTCCCGATCAACGGGGCCAAAGGCGGCCCCGGGGGACAGCCTGGTTGCGGATCGCTACCTGATGTCTCCAAGAACTTCCCGCAGCGCTATCTCGTCACCAACACCGGGTGGGGGGGCGGCCTCGACATGCGACCCAACCCCGGCATCGGCTTCCCCGGATACGTCGACTACCTCCCGGTCACCCGTGGAACGCCGCAGCCACCCAGCCTTCGCCATCCGGGCGGGGCGGCGCCTGGTCCGATTCCGTACCCCGGTGCGCCACCGTACGGAGCGCCGCAGTACGCGCCGGACGGAACACCGCTGTACCCGGGTCTGCCACCCGCGCCTCCGCCGGGACGACCGCGAGAAGCCGGCCCGCTACCGGCGGGGTCTGAGCCCTTCGTACCGTCAGCGCCGGGAGTGGTCCAACCGACCTGCGGCGTCGTCACCCAGGTGTGCGACCCGCTGCCACCGCCACCATATGTCCCGGGGCCATGACTGCCGCCGCCTTGAGAAGAGTTAGGGGAGCGCAGGCATGAAAGAGAACCTAACCGGAACACTGTGGCGCCTCGCCATCTACGTCGTCGTCTCTGTCCTGGGCATGTGCACGCTGGTCGCCGTTTTCGGGCAGCTGCGCTTCCAGTCTGAGAAGACCTACAAAGCGCAGTTTGCGAACGTGTCGGGGTTGGAGGGTGGGAACTTCGTCCGGATCGCCGGTGTCGAGGTGGGCAAAGTCAAGAACATCACCATCGAGCCTGACTCCACGGTCCTCGTCGAATTCACTGCGGCGGACAGGGTGGTGCTCACCGAGGGAACCAGGGCCGCCATCCGTTTCGCCGACCTCACGGGCGGCAGGTACGTGGCACTAGAAGAGGGGGCGGGCAATATCAGGCGACTCAGTCCGGGCGGGACCATCCCCTTGGCTCGTACCGAACCAGCGCTTGATCTGGACGCGTTGATAGGCGGTTTCCGGCCACTGTTCCGCGCACTGGACCCAGACCAGGTCAACAAGCTGACCGGGCAACTCATCGCGGCCTTCCAAGGTCAGGGCGGCACGATTGGCTCGTTTCTCACCCAGGCTGCCGCCCTGACTAACACTTTGGCAGACCGCGACCAGCTGATCGGCCAGGTCATTGTCAACTTGAACACCGTGCTCGGTTCGCTCGGCGGCCAAAGCGGCCAGTTCGCGCGTGCCGTCGACTCGCTGTCCGAACTGGTGGCAGGGCTTGAGGCTCGCAAGCAGGACATCAGCAACGGCGTGGCGTACGCGAACGCCGCCACTGGGTCGATCAGCGATCTGCTGGCCCAAGCCCGGCCGCCGGTGAAAAAGATTGTGCACGAGGCGGATCGGACGGCAGCGACCGTGCTGGCTGACCACGACTGGCTGGAAAAGTACCTCGACAACTGGCCCGACGCGTTCAAGATACTGAACAGGCAAGGCTTATATGGAGATTTCTTCAGCTTCTACCTGTGTGACATCGTGCTGAAGGTCAACGGCAAGGGCGGCCAGCCGGTGTATGTCAAGGTGGCCGGCCAGGCCAGCGGCAGGTGCACGCCGCGATGAAAACGTTCTCCGAACGCAATCCGTTCCTCATCGGTGCCATCGGGCTGGGCGTGGTCTTCACCCTCATGTTGCTCTCCCTGAACTACGACAAGCTTCCGTTCTTCCATAGCGACAGAACGTATTCGGCATATTTCGCCGAAGCGGGCGGCCTGGGGAGCGGCAACCACGTGCAGATATCGGGTTTCCGGGTCGGGCAGGTCGACAGCGTCGAGTTGGATGGACCTCGCGTGCTGGTCAAGTTCACCGTCGCCAGCAATGTCCGTCTCGGTGAGCGCACGGAGGCAGCGATCAAATTACGGACCGTGCTGGGTAGCAAAGTCCTCGAGGTCAGCCCTCGTGGTGAGGGTCAGCTGAGCGGACCGATCCCGCTGGAGCGGACCACGTCGGCCTATCAGCTGCCTGACGCGCTCGGTGACCTCACCGCGACGATCAGCGGTCTCAACACCGACCAGCTGTCGAAATCGCTTTCGGTACTGGGCAACACCTTCGCTGATACCCCACCCGACCTGAAGGCCGCGGTGCAGGGGGTGGCGCGCTTCTCGCGCACCCTGGATGAACGAGACGGCCAGTTGCGGACCCTGCTGAGTAACGCCAACAAGGCGACCACGGTGCTAGCCGAGCGCAGCGACGAAGTGGCCAAGCTCGTCCGCGACACCAACTCACTTTTGGCGCAACTGAGAAGCCAAAGCAGCGCGCTGGACCAGATTTCCAACAACCTTGCTGCGCTGGCCCGCCAACTCAAAGGTTTCATCGCCGAGAACCGCGACACGCTGAAACCAGCTCTCGACAAGCTCAACGGTGTGCTGGAGATCGTCGACAAACGCAAGGAGAACGTACAGAAGGCGCTCGTCGGGCTCAATAAGTACGCTCTGGGTCTGGGTGAATCGGTCTCTTCCGGGCCCTTTTTCAAGGCCTACGTCGTCAACCTTTTCCCCGGACAGTTTGTGCAGCCGTTCATTGATGCGGCGTTCTCCGACCTCGGCCTGGACCCGAATGTGTTGCTGCCCAGTCAACGTGCAGACCCTCAGGTTGGCCAGCCCGCGACACCGCCGCTGCCGATGCCGTTCCCGCGGACCGGCCAGGGCGGACCACCGCGGATGACGCTGCCCGACGCCATCACCGGCAATCCGGGCGACCATCCTTGTGGTCCGGGCGCAGCGTCGTCGGGTCCCGGCTGTTATCCCTACCGGGAGCCGCTGCCCGCGCCGCCCCCCGGTGGGCCGCCGCCAGGACCACCCGCGCTGCCGGGCCAGGGCGCGGGACAGTCAGCACCGTTGCCGGGGCCAGCGCAGCCAGGCGAAGGGGGTGGGTTACGTTGAATACCCGCAGTGCGAGGATCGGTGTGGCCATCGCTCTGATAGCGGTGCTGCTCGGCGGAATCGTCACCGTGGTACGGTCGGCCGCGGGGGTCGGTCGCACCACCGTCGTCGGATACTTCGCCAACAGCACCGGCCTATACAACGGTGACAGCGTCGTTGTTCTCGGCGTGCCGGTCGGCAAGATCGAAAAAATCGAACCCCAACCCGATCATGTGCGAATCACCTTCTGGTTCAACGACAGATATAAGGTGCCCGCGGACGTCAAAGCGGCCATCCTGTCGCCCTCGCTGGTGACGCCCCGGTCCATTCAGTTGACCCCCGCCTATACGGGCGGCCCGGTGCTGGCTGACCATGCGGTGATCCCGCAGCAACGTACCGCGGTACCGGTGGAATACGACGACTTCCGCCAGCAGCTGGAGAGGCTGACGCAGGTGCTGCAGCCGACTGCGCCGGGTGGAACCAGCACCTTGGGGGAGTTCATCAACACCGCGGCCGACAACCTGCGGGGCCAGGGTCCAGACATCCGTAACACTGTCATCGAACTCTCGCAGGCGATTTCAGCGCTCGGCGACCATAGCAGTGACCTGTTCAGCACCGTGAAAAACCTGTCCGTTCTGGTCTCCGCGTTGCACGACAGCAGCGACCTACTCCAACATCTGAATCAGAACCTTGCGGCGGTCACAGGTCTGCTCGCCAACGACCCCAACGAGGTTGCGAATGCTGTCCGCAACCTCAACGACGTAGTTGGCGACGTCCGAGGCTTTGTCGCCGAGAACCGGGAAGCGCTGGGTACGACGACGGACAAACTGGCGTCAGTGACTCAAGCCGTGAACGACAGCCTCGGCGATGTCAAGCAACTGCTGCATACCGCCCCAACGGCCTTTCAGAACTTCCTCAACATCTATCAACCCGCACAAGGGACGTTGACCGGTGCGCTGGCCTTCAACAACTTCGCCAACACAATCCAATTCCTTTGTGGGGCAGTTGAAGCCGCATCACGTCTCGGTGCCAAAGAATCCGCCAAGTTATGTGTGCAGTATTTGGCGCCGATTATCAAAAACCGCCAAGTGAATTTTCCGCCGTTAGGTGAGAACCTCTTCGTCGGGGCGGCAGCGCGCCCCAACGAAATCACCTATAGCGAGGACTGGTTGCGACCGGATTATGTTCCGCCGCACCCTGACTCCCCGCCAACGCAGGGCGACTCGGCACCGCCGGCCGCTGGGCCGGCCCCGGCCGACACCCCGCCGCCGGCAGCCGACGCACCGCCACCGGCAGCCGACGCACCGCCGCCTACGCAGGCGGCGCCAACGAACCCGGCCGACGGTTTACGCGGAATGATGGTGCCGTCCGGAGGTGCACAATGAACCGATCACCACTTTGGCGTCGCGCGATGACGGCGCTACTGGCAGCGGTGACGCTTACAACACTGTCCGGTTGCGGGTTTCGAGGTCTGAACTCAATCAGTTTGCCGGGGACCAAAGGCGGCGGTCCTGGCGCGTATACCATCCGAGCGCAGATGCCCGATGTGCAGAATCTGCAACAGAATTCGCGGGTCCGGGTCAACGATGTGACGGTCGGCAACGTTACCGACATAGAACTTCAGGGTTGGAATGCACTGGTCACCATGACGATCGACCGCGATGTCGACCTGCCCGCCAATGCGACCGCTACCCTCGGTCAAACGAGCTTACTCGGTTCGGTGCATGTCGAACTGGCGCCTCCCGTCGGGGTAGCCGCGCAGGGCAAGCTGAAAAACGGTTCGTTGATTCCGCTGTCGTCGGCCGGCGCCTATCCGTCCACCGAGCGGACACTGGCGGCCGTGTCACTGCTACTCAACGGCGGTGGCCTGGGTCAGATTCAAGACATCACCAAGACTCTGAGTACTGCTTTCAGTGGGCGCGAACAAGATCTGCGAAACCTGCTGAATCAACTCGATACGTTTGTCGGCTACCTCAACGACCAAAAAAGCGACATCATCGCCGCAACGGACCACTTCAACAATCTTGTCGGTCAATTCGCCGATCAGAAACCGATTATCGACAAGGCACTAAAGACCATTCCGCAAGCGTTGACGGTGCTCAAGGACCAGCGAGAGAACCTCTCTAATGCCCTGGACCAAGTCGGCAAGTTGAGCGCGCTCGCCGCCGACTCGGTTAACAAGACCAAGGAAAACCTGATCAAGGAATTGAAAGACCTTGGCCCCGTGCTGCAATCGCTGGCCGACGCCGGTCCGGCGCTGACCCGCTCGTTGGGCTTCCTCGGAACATTCCCGTTTCCCGCATCGACACTCAGCAACTGGGTGCGCGGCGACTACGCGAACTTGACGGCGGTCATCGACTTGACGCTGAGTCGGCTCGACGCGGGGTTCTTCACGGGCACCCGGTTCGAGTGCAATCTGACCGAGCTTGAGTTGCAGTGGGGCCGCACCATCGGGCAAATGCCCAGCCCCTGCACCGCAGGCAGCCAGTACAACCCTGGTAACCCCTTGGTCGTCCCCTACCATTTCGATCAGGGGCGCTGAGATGCTGCATCTGACCCGGCGCATCAAGATCCAGCTGGCTGTTTTCACCGTGATCAGCCTGAGCGCAGCCTCGCTCATGTTCTTCAACTACATGCAGATTCCGACGGTGTTCTTCGGGGTCGATCGCTACACGGTCACTGTGGAGCTGCCTCAGGCCGGCGGGCTTTACCCAGGCGGCAACGTCACCTACCGAGGCGTCGAGGTGGGTCGCGTGCAAGAGGTACAGCTGACCGCGACCGGCGCCGAGGCCGTGCTTCAGCTCAATTCTGATGTCCACATTCCTGCCGACCTGAATGCGCAGGTACACAGTGTCTCGGCGGTCGGCGAGCAATACGTCGAGCTGCTGCCACGTGGTGGGCAGGGACCGTCGCTGAAGAACGGTGACGTGATACCGATCGACCGCAGTTATGTTCCACCAGACATCAATTCGCTGCTGGCAGCCACCAACCGCGGCCTTGCCGTGATCCCGCGTGACAACCTCAAGACGGTGGTGGACGAGTCGTATACCGCCGTGGGCGGACTCGGCCCGGAGCTTTCCCGGCTGATCAGCGGAACGTCGAAGTTGGCGACCGACAGCCGCCAGCACCTCGATGCGCTTGTCAATTTGATCGATGGGTCAAAGCCGTTGCTGGACAGCCAGACCCAGTCAGCAGATGCGGTCCAAGGGTGGGCCGCCCATCTGGCGACGATCACTTCCGAGCTGCGCGATAACGACTCCTCGGTCGCAGGCCTAATACGAGAGGGCGGCCCGGCGGCCGCCGAGGCCCGGCAGTTGTTCGACCGGCTCAACCCCACGCTGCCGATCGTGCTGGCCAACCTGGTCAGTGTCGGGCAGGTAGGCGTCACCTACCGGGACAACCTCGAATCCTTATTGGTCGAGTTGCCCCAGGGGACAGCCGACATCCAAGCGACCGGTGTGGCCAACAAAAACACCAAGCAGGCTTACAACGGTGCGTTCCTGAGCTTCAATCTGAACCTCAACTGGCCACCCCCGTGCACCACCGGATTCCTGCCCATCCAGCAGCAACGCGCTGCCAGCTATGAGGACTATCCGGACTCCCCTAACGGGGACATCTATTGCCGCGTGCCGCAGGACTCGATGCTCAACGTGCGCGGTGCCCATAACTTGCCCTGCGAGACGCGCCCCGGCAAACGCGCGCCGACCGTCAAGTTGTGCGAAAGCGACCAAACCTACGTTCCGCTCAACGAGGGTTTCAACTGGAAGGGTGATCCGAACGCGACGTACTCCGGGCAAGGCATACCGCAGTTCAGGCCGGGGGAGGAGCCGCCTGGACAGGTCCCTCCACCATCGCCGCCGGGGCCGCCACCACTGCCGATAGCGGCCGTTCAATACGATCCCGCCACGGGCATGTATATGGGGCCAGACGGCCGGATGTACACCCAGACCGACCTAGCCGGCGGTACTAAGAAAGGGCAAACATGGCAAAGCATGCTGATGCCACCCAAGAGAAATTGAGCGAGTCGGACCCGGCGGCGGCAACGTTCCCATCGGCCGGTCCCTCAGACGAGGGTTCATCGGAAGCGGTCACTGCTGATGAGACGATCGCTGAGGCGCCCGCTTCGGACAACCCCGTAGTGGAGGAGCAGGCCGACGAGGTCGAGGATTACGACGCCTCGGTTGATGACGCTGCCGAACCGGATGCCGAACCCGCTGCGCCGGCGAAGAAACCAATCTCGCCTACGCGATTGGCGACAGCCTTCGGGTTGGTCGCGGTGATCGGATTGGCCGCGCTCGGGGGCTGGTTCGGATATCAGACATATCAGTCACACCAGGCCCAACAACAGCGCGAATTGCTAGTTCGCATCGGCAGGCAAGGCGCGCTGAACCTGACGACAATCGACTGGCAGCACGCCGATGCCGACGTCCAGCGCATCCTCGACTCAGCGACGGGCACTTTCTACGACGACTTCTCTCATCGATCCAAGCCCTTCATCGACGTCGTCAAGAAAGCACAGTCGAAATCGGTCGGGACCATTACCGAGGCGGGTCTGGAGTCGCAAACAGGCAATGAAGCCCAAGTGCTGGTCGCGGTGTCCGTCAAGACCTCGAATCTCGGTGCGGCCGAACAGGGCCCGCGACACTGGCGGATGCGAATCATCGTGCAGAAGGTCGGAGACGAGCTGAAAGTCTCCAACGTCGCGTTCGTACCATGACGGGGCCGCACCCTGGCCAGCGCCGACGACTAAGCCCAAGAACCAGAGAAGGAACCATCGCAGTGCCGGTTACATCCGATTCCGCCGTAGAGCAGGACCAAGCGCAGGTCGATGAGCAGACCACTCAGCAAATCGATACTGAGACAGACGAAGCCGACGAAGCCGGAGACGGCACGAACACGGCCGATATCGAGGACGTTGCCGAACCGGAGGACGCATCCGGCGACGATCCTGAAACGGAAGATCCCAAAGACATTGAATCCCAGCCGCGTAAGCGCCGGATCAACTGGTCGCGACTGCTGGTCTTCGGGGTGCTGCCTATACTGGCTTTGCTGATCGCGGCGGCCACCGGCTTCCTCAAGTGGCAAGACGCGTGGAACCGCGGCTCCGGGACCGCCGACATGGAGTCGGTTGCAGCGGCCAAGGAATCCACCGTTGCGATACTTTCCTACCAACCCGACAACGTCGAAAAGAATCTCGGCGCCGCCCGCGATCGGCTGACCGGGAAGTTCAAGGACTCCTACACTCAGTTGGTTCATGACGTGGTGATACCGGGCTCCAAGAAAGACCATATCTCTGCGATCGCCACCGTCCCCGCCGCTGCCTCGGTATCGGCAAACCCAAACCACGCGGTCGCGCTGGTGTATGTCAACCAGACTGTGACCGTTGGCAACGATGCACCTACCGACACCGCATCTACCGTCCGGGTGACGATGGACAAGGTCGAAAACCGTTGGCTGATTTCCTCATTCGACCCAGTTTGAGGCCGCGATGACACAGGCAGATATCATCTGCGGGTCTGACTGGGTCATCAACCGTGACATGGCCCTCGGATGAGCTGCACTACAATGGTTTTGATCTTAGGAGCGGATGCACATGCGATGCGTTGGCTCAGCCCCGCGATGTCGTTCGCACCCTACGAATTTGCATGAATAGCTTTTCCTTTGGAATCACTGGCTTTCCGCGGCAAGAACGGTCCGTCGCGAACTGCCGTGCCGCTGGGAGCGGCCGGCGGCGGCGTGCTTAGCTTGCCTACATGATCTCGACGCTCGAGGACGTGCTGAGTCTGCTGGTCCTGCAGCAGATCGATGACGCGTCGTTCGTGGGCACTCAACCCGACACTCCCAACCACCACATCATCGGAAGCCAGGTCGCCGCTCAGGCGTTGATGGCGGCCGGCCGGACGACACCCGGGCGCCTGCCGCACAGCATGCACATGTACTTTCTGCGGCGTGGTGACGCACGGCAGCCGATCCAGTATGACGTGACCCCGCTACGTGACGGCGGCACGATCTCCTCGCGTCGGGTCACCGTGAGCCAGGCGGGTGTCGTCCTCTTCGAGGCGCTCACCTCGTTCACAGTCATTGCCGACGATGTCGACTGGCAACGAAGAATGCCGGACGTGCCTGGGCCGGACGCTGTCCGTGGACTCGAGGATCTATTGACGCCCTACGCCGAGGAATTCGGCGACTGGCGGCCGCAGCAACGTCCATTCACCATGCGATATCTCGACGCACCGCCGCGGGTCGCCCTTGACCTCTGCGATACGCCGCCGCCGCGACTGCGGATCTGGCTTCACGCCAACGGCGCGGTCTCCGACGATCCGATGGTAAATAGTTGTGTGGTGGCCTACCTCAGCGCGCTGACCCTGCTCGAGTGTGCGATGACGACGATGCGCACCACACCAATGGGGCCTCGGCTCTCGGCGTTGGTCGACCACACCATCTGGTTTCACCGTGTTGCCGATTTTACTGATTGGCTACTCTTCGACCAGTTCTCGCCCAGTGTTGTGGGCCGCCGCGGTTTGGCCACCGGGACCCTGTACAACCGCTCCGGCGAATTAGTGTGTGTCGCAACCCAGGAGGGTTACTTCGCCGAGCAGTGACAGCGCAGCGGATCAACGGCGTTGGCAGCGCAGAGATTACGTGATCGCGCCCGCAACCTTGAGTTCAATGAGACGGTCGTCGTCGATGCCTAGGTCGCGCAGTACTGCGTCGGTGTGCTCCGCGAATTGCGGCGCCCTGGCCAGGCTTGCCGGAGCGTCGTCGAACCGCACCGGGCTGGCAACCAACTTCTGCGGATGACCTTCGGCATCGACGATTTCGGCGATGCGACCGTTGGCGGTCAGTGCTTCGTCATTGGCTATTTCCCAGGCGTCCTGCACCGGGGCCCATTGCCCTCTGCCCTTGCGTAATAGGTCTTGGCACTCTGCGAAGGTCAAACTGCCGATCACTTCCTGAACGATTCGTTGCGCAGTTTCGCTGTGCTCGGCCATCTCCTCGATCGTTGTGAACCGCGGATCTTCGGCGAGATCGTGCAGACCCATCAACTGGCAGAATTCTGGCCAATATCGCGTCGGCTGCAGCATCGATAACTGAACGAACCTTCCGTCAGCCGTCTTGTAGGCGCCGGTGAGCGGGTTGCCCGGCGCTTGAGTTCGGCGCTCTACCTTGGGCAGTGGACCGCCCATCAGCATGGCCATGTTCACGCTGAATTGGGTTGCCCACGCGCCGACGGCAAGCAGTGAGACGTCGAGCACCGATGGTTCACCGGTGGCCTGTCTGCCGAACAGGGCCGCCGCCACGCCTCCGGCAATGGTGATCCCGCCGATATTGTCTCCGTAAGCCCCGGCGGGCATGAACGGGGTGTGTTCGGCATCGGGCGACGTGAGGCCGTCGGCGCTGCCGCCGCGGGCCCAGAACGCCGTCGCATCGTAGGCTCCGGCATCGCGGTCAGGCCCGTTGGACCCGAAGCCGTTGCCGACGACATAAATAATGTCGGGGTTGACGCGGCGGACGTCGTCAACGTCGATGGACAGTTTCTTCCGCGACGATGGCAGGTAATTCGTCAGGAACACATCACTTCGCCGGATCAGCTCGTCGATGAGAGGACGCGCCTCGGAATTGTCGAGGGCCAACCCGACACTGCGCTTTCCGCGGTTCGGCGCCTCCATGATCGGCGCGAACGACGATCCGGGTACCGTCGCCGCGGCGCCCAACACCTTGACCAACCCGCGCTGGGCGTCGCCGGTGACAGGATGTTCGATCTTCACCACGTCGGCGCCCCAGTCGGCGAGCACAGCGCCCGCCGAAGGAACGAAGGTGAACTGGGCGACCTCCAGCACGCGAACTCCGTCGAGCGGTTTACGCATCAGCTGCCCTTCAACTAAGGGTGGGCGCGGTGCCCACTCAGTGCATGATGTCTCGGACCTTCGTCTTCTCGTAGCCCTTGAGCAGCGCTGCGCTGGCGTTCTCCATGTGTCGACGCCAATGCGCCTCGGCCTCAGCGCCGTCCCGAGCGGCCACCAAGTCGGCGAGTCGCCGATATGACCGCATCAGCTTGGTGTACTGGGCCTTGGGCACGACGTTCTGAACGCTGAGAAATGCTGCGGTCATGTGCTTTTCGAAGATTTCGTGCAGCATGCCGACGATCACGGTCAGGGTCGCGTTGCCCGATAGCTCGACCAGTCGGCGGTGCAATGCGGTGGAGGCGGCGCCCAGCGTGCCCGCCTCCCACGCGTGGGGTACTTCCTCGATGAGTTCGTGTAACTCGCGGTGCGCCGCCGCCGTGCCATCTTCTGCGAGCAGTCGGGCCGCATACGGTTCAATACCCATCCTTGCCGTCATCACGTCCGCGAGCGTCGTCCCCGCCATCTCGAGCAGGAAGCCCGCCGGCCGCGCGACGATCTCGGGGCCCGGGACGCGAACCCGGGCGCCGGTGCGTGAGCCGCGGCGCACCTCCACGAGGCGGTCGGACTCCAAGACTCGCACTGCTTCTCGCAGCGATGGCCGGCTGACCTGGAAGTGATCCATCAGTTCGGCTTCGTATGGCAGGAAGTCGCCGTCTTTGAGCTGTCCCTCGACGATCATCCGCCGTAACGTGTCCGCCACGATTTCGGCCGTCTTGGGCGACCGCACCGCACCGTTGTTCTCTGACGCGGTCATCGGCGCGAGTGGTTCCCGTTTGGGCATCGCGACCTCCTGAAGCTCGACATGTACTACTCAGTACACCATGTAGGGCGCCGATCCGGGACATCTGCGGCGTGCCTCAGGGCAGCTGCGATAGAACGCGGGCCGCGGCTGCGCCATAGCCGGCACGTCGTCGGCGTCCGACCAGGAAGCTTGGCGGTGACGCAAACGCCATGTCGGGCAGTCGTTTGCGAGTCGCAAGCATTTCGCGCGCCTGTGTGTCGTCGCCGCAGATCGCGATCGACCACAGCATATCGTCCGTGACGTGGTCGGCGATCGTTTCGGGCCGGCCGCTGCGGAAGGCCAACCGGATCTGGGCGACCTCGTCGGTCCAGCCGTGCAGTTCGACCAGTGAGTCGTAAGTTTTCACGGTGAAGTAGAAGGCGATCTGAAGCTTTGCGTCCCGAACTGCCCGGGCCGGGTCGTCGTTGTCGATCGCGGTGATCAGCCAACCCCAGCGGCGTAGCTCGGCCGCGTCACGTCCGCTTGATTCGGCGCCGCGGGCCAATTCGGGCTCGACGAACTCGGTCCACCACCTATCGGTGAACAAGCCGTGCCCCAGCACGCCGTCGGCAGACCGACCCACCGTCCGCAACATCATCTTGTTGAAGGCGCCGATCAAAATAGGCACGTCCAGCCGGCCGAGCACTGGTGCACGGATGTCGGCGTCAACAGTGTAGAAGCGGCCCTCGTAGCGGACGCGTTCGCCGTTCTCGGCGTGCAGGAACGCCCTGATCACCTGGATCAGTTCGGCCATCCGGGGGGCGGGGTGCGTGGCGTCGACACCGAACCAGTCCCTGTTCATCCTTGAGGTTCCCGACCCAAGTCCCAGAAAGACCCTGCCCGGGGCGAGTGTGGACAGATGTCGGACCGCAGCGGCGTGCACGAACGGGGACCGGGCGAATGCATATGCAATCCCCGGGCCGATCTTCGCCTGCGAGGTACCGAGGGCCATCTCAGTCGCGGTTATATAAGCGTTCAGGTCGGCGAACTCACCCGCGCAAAACGCCTGTGCCCCGGCGGTCTCGGCCTGGGTGGCTAGCGCGGATCCTGGCCATGGCAGACCCCACTCCATCTGTCCTCACATCCGTCGCTTAGCACATCACTAACTTAGTAAGATATGTGATTGTACGTCCTGATGCGTGGACATGCCATCGCCTGGTCGGTCAGCCCTTTTAGACAAAAGTGTCAAAAATCGGGTAGCCTCGAGATAGTGCTGCCGCCAGGAGTCGGGGAAGGGGCGTTCAGATCGTGCAAACCTTGCCGAGCATGCTGCCCACCGGTTGGTTTCAGGTCGCCTGGAGTGCCGACATCGCCATCGCCGACGTAGTCCCGATGCATTACTTCGGCCGGGATCTGGTCGCATTCCGGCAGCTGAACGGGGTGGTGAAGGTGCTGGACGCGCACTGCCAACACCTTGGCGCGAGCCTGGCCCACGGTGGCTGTGTGGTCGAACAAGGCATCCAGTGCCCTTTTCACGGCTGGGTGTGGAACGGCGCCGGACGCAACGTCCACATTCCGTACCAGGATCGGCCCAATAAGGCGAGACGAGTACGTTCCTACCCGGTCGCGGAGCTCAACGACTCGATCTTGATCTGGCATGACGGCACGGGCAGGGAACCACTGTGGGAGGCGCCTGACGCCTTCGCGGTACTCGGCGATCACGTCCGGTCGCGGCGGTTCCACCCGTTGGGTGCCGATTGTCGGACGCGGCACGAGCGCGTGAA
>NZ_DASUHS010000084.1:0-12167 GCF_036273375.1 Mycobacterium sp.
CCACGGTGCGTTGATCCGCGCCCAGGCCGCGAACTTGGAGGCTGAGCACCAGGCCATCGTTCGCGATGTGCTTGCTGCCGGCGACTTCTGGGGCGGTGCGGGTTCGGTGGCATGCCAGGAGTTCATCACCCAGTTGGGTCGCAACTTCCAGGTCATCTACGAGCAGGCCAACGCGCACGGACAGAAGGTCCAGTCCGCGGGTAACAACATGTCCACTACGGACAGCGCCGTTGGGTCCTCCTGGGCCTAGCCCGCAACTTCAGGCGCGGCAGCACACCACCCGTCGTGTGCTGCCGCGTCCTGCGGTTACCGTGCAGTTTGGCGTGAGGTAACTAGGGACCAAGTGGGGAATTGATGGACCAACAGAGCACCCGCACCGACATCACCGTCAACGTCGACGGATTCTGGATGCTCCAGGCGCTGCTGGACATCCGGCACGTCGCGCCGGAACTACGGTGCCGGCCTTATGTGTCTACCGACTCGAGTGACTGGCTCAACGAGCATCCCGGAATGGCGGTGATGCGCGAGCAGGGCATCGTCGAGAACGATCAGGTGAACGAGCACGTGGCCGCGCGGATGAGAGTGCTCGCGGCGCCCGACCTCGAAGTGGTCGCTCTGTTGTCCCGAGGCAAGCTGGCCTACGGCGTCCTCGATGACGAGAATCAGCCCCCGGGCTCCCGCGATATCCCCGACAACGAATTTCGGGTGGTCCTGGCCCGCCGCGGCCAGCACTGGGTGTCGGCGGTTCGGGTCGGCGGCGAGATCACCGTCGACGACGTCGCCGTCGCGGACAGCGCCTCGATCGCGTCCCTGGTAATCGACGCGCTGGAGTCCATCCACCACGCGGAGCCCGCAGCGATCAACGCGGTCAACGTGCCGCTGGAGGAAATGCTGGAAGCGACGAAGTCGTGGCAGGAGTCGGGGTTCAACGTGTTTTCCGGGGGAGACCTGCGCCGGATGGGAATCAGCGCGGCCACCGTGGCCGCGCTGGGGCAGGCGTTGTCCGACCCGGCCGCCGAGGCTGCGGTGTACGCCCGCCAATACCAGGACGACGCCAAGGGCCCGAGTGCGTCGGTGCTGTCCCTCAAAGACGGCTCCGGCGGCCGCATCGCGCTCTACCAGCAGGCCCGCACCGCGGGTTCGGGAGAGGCATGGCTGGCCATCTGCCCGGCGACCCCTCAGCTCGTGCAGGTGGGCGTCAAGACTGTGCTGGACACACTTCCCTACGGCGAGTGGAAAACTCACAGCAGGGTCTGACACGCGCGCGAAACACAGAGTTCACCAATGTCTTTGCACTCAACATGCGGTTGAGCTGCGAACACGGCATACTTCTCTGAAAGACATCAGCAAATCTCGAACCGGTGTCAACGACAACTCTTAATCGCAAGGCGAGACAGATGGAATTCCAAATAGTCGGAATGCACTTTGCGGGGGGCCGCAGCACCTCGACGAGTACACCGGCGCACGCCCGCGCGCGACTGGCGGCATGGGCTCACACATCATCACAAGGAGTGCAAGGCGATGACTGCGGTAGTTGAAGTACCACAGCCTGACGTAGAGGGAATCTCGCAGCCTCAGGCAGTCGTCGTCGGCGTAATGGCCGGCGCGGGTGTCCAGATCGGCGTCCTGCTGGACGCCAACGCCCCAGTCTCGGTGATGACCGACCCGTTGCTGAAGGTGGTCAACAGCCGGCTGCGGGAACTCGGTGAGACTCCGCTGGAGGCGTCGGGCCGCGGCCGCTGGGCGCTGTGCCTGGTGGACGGTTCACCGCTGCGCGCCACCCAGTCGCTGAGCGAGCAGGACGTCTACGACGGCGACCGGTTGTGGATCCGGTTCATCCCGGACATCGAGCACCGTTCGCAGGTCATCGAGCACATCTCCACCGCGGTCGCCGCGGACCTCAGCAAGCGCTTCGCCGCCATCGACCCGGTGATCGCGGTGCAGGTCGGCGCGTCGATGGTGGCCATCGGGGTGACGACCGCAGCCGGCCTGCTCGGCTGGTGGCGTTGGCACCACAACTCGTGGCTTCCGACCGTGTACGCGGGCGTGATCGGCGCAGTGGTGCTGGGTGTTTCGCTGATGCTCTTGATGCGCGCGCGCTCGCAGCAGGAACGGCGCGTCGCCGACACCATGCTGTTGAGCAGCCTCGCACCGGTGTCGATCGCGGCGGCGTCGGCGCCGCCCGGCGGCGTCGGATCGCCGCACGCGGTTTTGGGTTTCGGTGTCCTCACCATCGGCGCGATCCTCGCGCTGCGGTTCACCGGTCGCCGGCTCGCGATCTACACCGCCATCGTCACCGTCAGCCTGATCACGGCGGTGGCCGCGCTCGCGCGCATGGTCGCCATGACGAGCGCCGTGACGCTCTTCACCTGCGTCGTGCTGGTGTCCGTCATGATCTACCAGAGTGCTCCGGCCATCTCGCGGCGGCTGGCGGGCATCCGGCTGCCCGTGTTTCCGTCGGCGACCAGCCGGTGGGTGTTCGAGGCCCGGCCCGACCTGCCCACCACCGTGGTGCGCTCCGACGGTGGCCCTCCGGTGCTGGAGGGGCCCGCCTCGGTCCGCGACGTGTTGACCCAGGCCGAACGCGCCCGCTCGTTCCTGTCGGGGTTGCTGATCGGGCTCGGCGTGCTGATGATCGTCTCCCTGACCGCACTGTCGAATCCGCATACCGGAGACCGCTGGCTGCCGGTCTTGCTCGCCGGCTTCAGCGCCGGATTCCTGATGCTGCGCGGCCGCTCCTACGTCGACCGCTGGCAGGCGATCACCCTGGCCGGGACGGCCGTGCTGATCGTCGGTGCGGTCGTGTTGCGCTACGCGCTGGTACTGCAGTCCCCGCTCGCGGTCTCGATCAGCGCGGCAATCCTGGTTCTGCTGCCGGCCGCGGGACTGACGTCGGCCGCCGTCGTGCCGAACACCGTCTACAGCCCGCTATTCCGCAAATTCGTGGAATGGATTGAATACCTCTGCCTGATGCCAATTTTCCCGCTGGCATTGTGGTTGATGAATGTCTATGCAGCAATCCGCTATCGCTAACGGCAAGGTGTGGCGTGGTCGCGCGACGGCCGCGACCATCGCCGCCACGTTGCTGGCGTCGGGCGCACTAGCCGGCTTGCCGCCCGCCTACGCCATCTCGCCCCCGACGATTGACGCGGGCGCGGTCCCGCCCGACGGTCCGCCGGGACCCGGTGCGCCGATGAAGCAGAACTCCTACTGCACCGAGGTCGGTGTGCTGCCCGGGACCGATTTCCGGCTGCAGCCCAAGTACATGGACATGCTGAATCTGCAGGAGGCGTGGCAGTTCGGCCGGGGCGCCGGCGTGAAGGTGGCCGTCATCGACACGGGCGTGTCGCAGCACCCCAGGTTCCCGCACCTGATTCCCGGCGGTGACTACGTCATGGCCGGGGACGGCCTGTCCGACTGTGACGCGCACGGCACCATCGTGGCGTCCATGATCGGTGCGGCGTCGGCCAACGGGGCGGGAGTGCCACCGGCGGCACCGCGCAAGCCTGTCACCATCCCCACCACCGAGCCACCGCCGAAAGCGCCACCGCCGCAGACGGTGACCCTGTCACCGCTGCCTCAGACCGTGACGATGGTCCCGCCGCCGCCGCCGCAGTCTCAGGAACAAGCGCCGCCCGCGGGTCCCTTCGGGCCGCCGCCGGCACCGGCGGCTCCGGCGGCTCCGGCGGCTCCACCGCCCGCGGGCCCGCCCCCGGGACCATCGCAAGGCGGGCAGGGCGCCAACGGCCAGGCGCCGGCGGCCAGCCACAGCGGCGGCACAGTGACCATCCCCGGCTACGCCGGTGGCGGGCACGTGGCCAACGTCGACAATCTGCGCGGCCCGCGCCCACTCGACCCGCCACCGCCGCCACCACCACCGAAGGCCGGTCCGGACGCGTTCAGCGGGGTGGCCCCGGATGTCGACATCATCGCGATCCGACAGTCCAGCCAGGCCTTCGGACTCAAGGACGCCTACACCGGTGACGAGGATCCGCAGACCTCGGCCAAGATCGACAGCGTTCAAACGATGGCGCGAGCGATCGTGCATGCCGCCAACATGGGAGCTCAGGTCATCAACATCTCCGATGTGACCTGCATGAGCGCGCGCAACATCATCGACCAGCGCTCACTGGGTGCGGCAGTGCGCTACGCGGCGGTCGAAAAGAACGCCGTCATCGTGGCCGCCGCCGGCGACACCAACAAAAAGGACTGCAAACAGAATCCGCCCCATGATCCGTTGCAGCCCAACGATCCTCGCAACTGGAACGCGGTCACCACGGTCGTGACGCCGTCCTGGTTCAGCGACTACGTCCTGACGGTCGGCGCGGTCGACACCGAAGGCCGCCCGCAGAGCCAGGGAAACCAGGGTCAGGCGTCCACGAGCGTGGCTGGGCCGTGGGTCGGGATCGCCGCGCCCGGAACGGATGTCATCGGACTGTCGCCCCGGGACGACGGCCTGATCAACGCGATCGACGGACCGGATAACACGCTGCTGGTTCCGGCGGGCACCAGCTTCTCGGCGGCGATCGTCTCCGGCGTTGCGGCACTCGTGCGGGCCAAGTTCCCGCAGCTATCGGCCTATCAGGTCATCAACCGGCTGACCCGTACCGCCCGTGCGCCCGCGCGCGGCGTGGATAACCAGGTCGGTCACGGGGTCGTCGACCCGGTGGCGGCACTGACCTGGGATGTACCCGATGGTCCCATGAAACCGCCGCAGCAACTATCGGCACCGCTGAACATTCCGAAACCCGTCCCGCACCGGGATATGGTGCCAGTGTGGGTGGCCGCCGGCGGCTTGCTGGGGGCGCTACTCATCGGCGGCGGAGTGTTCGGTACAGCGATGCTGATGAAGCGATCGCGGAAACAGCAATAGGGGCGGAGCAGCAGCACTCATGAAGCGTCAGCGCAGGTTTGGGATGTCTTTGTCGTGGCCGCGGCTCACCACGGTGTTCTTGGTCGACGTCGTGATCATGGTGGTGGCCAGCCACTGCCCCGAATCCTGGCAGGGCACATATCGCATCGCGTTCTGGGTGGGTGTCGGGCTGGCCGCGCTGGTAACGCTGCTGTCGCTGGTCACCTATCACGGCCTCACCGTGACGACGGGGTTGGCCACATGGCTGTGGGATTGGTCCGCCGACCCGGGCTCCGCGCTGGCTGCCGGCTGCACCCCGGCCCTCAATTATCAACGCAAGTACGGGCGCGACACGGTCGGCGTGCGGCAGTACGAAGGGCAACTGGTCACGGTCATCGCCATCAACGGCGGTGACGACGACTCGGCCTCGCGTCTTCGTCACCGGCATTCGGCCCCCACCTTATTGGTGTCGGCCGTCGCTTCGGGCCTACGCCAGTTCGACATCCACCTCGACGACGTCGACATCGTGTCGGTGAAGGTCCGCCGCGGTGGCTCTGGAGTTTCAGCCACCGAGCTGTCCAAGCTGGACGACTGGGGCCCCGAAGAGTGGGAGGTGGCCAACGACGCGCCCACCTCCTACGTTCGACGCACTTGGCTGGTGTTGCGGATGAACCCGCAGCGCAACGTCGCCGCCGTAGCGGCCCGCGATTCGCTGGCGTCGACCTTGGTGGCGGCCACCGAGCGGCTCGCCCAGGATCTCGACGGGCTGACCTGCGCGGCCCGGCCCTTGACCGCTGAGGAGCTCGCCGAAGTCGACCGCGCGGTGTTGGCCGATCTGGAACCGACCTGGAGCCGCCCCGGCTGGCGCCGCCTCAAGCACTTCAACGGGTTCGTCACCAGCCTGTGGTTGTCGCCGTCCGACATCACCACCGACAAGCTGGACGAGCTGTGGCAGGACGAAACCGTCGCCACGGTGCTGACCATCCGGCTCACCTCGCGCGGCGGCCGGCCGCAGGTATCGGCATGGGTGCGGTACCACACCGAGAAGCGGTTGCGCAGAAACGTCGCGTCGGGCCTCAATCGTCTCACCGGACGCCAGCTGGCCGCGGTACGAGCCAGCCTGCCCGCCCCGACGACGCGCCCCCTACTGGTCGTGCCGAGCCGTCCCCTGCGCGCCGACGATGAGGAGCTCGCGCTATCCGTCGACCAGCTGCGAGGGAGCTCGGCGGGCACACCTGTAGCGCAATGACGAGGCCACAATCTACCGCTGAAGGCGCCCGCAACGCGATGGTCGCCGGCCTGTTGGCCTCCGGCGTCTCGGTCAATGGGCTACAGCCCAGCCACAATCCGCAGGTTGCGTCGCAGATGTTCACGACGGCGACAAACCTGGATCCTGGGATGTGTGACGCCTGGCTGGCGCGGATCCTGGCGGGGGAGCAGAGCATCGATGTGCTTTCCGGTGCGTGGTCCTCGATCCGGACCTTCGGTTGGGAGACTCGCCGCCTCGGAGTGACCGAGTTGCAGTTCCGCCCTGAGGTTTCCGACGGGTTGTTCCTGCGGCTGGCGGTCACCACCGTGGAGACGTTGGCGTGTGCCTACGCCGCGGTTCTCGCAGAGGCGAAACGCTATGAGGAAGCCGCGAAACTGATCGACGGCGTCGAACCCCGCCAACCCGTTGACGAGGAATTGGTCAGCTACGTGCGCGGCGTACTGTACTTCCGCACGGCTCGGTGGCCGGATGTGCTGAACCAGTTCACCGAGGGGAAGAGCTGGCGGCAGCCCGAACTGAAGGCCGCGGGCGCGGCGATGGCCACCACGGCGCTGGCTTCGCTCGGTGTTTTCGAGGAGGCTCTGCGCCGGGGCCAGGGGGCCATCGAAGGCGATCGGGTGCCGGGCGCGGCCAACATCGCCTTGTACACCCAGGGCATGTGCTTGCGGCACCTGGGCCGTGAGGACGAGGCCGTCGAGCTGCTGCGGCGGGTGTACTCGCGGGATCCGAAGTTCACGCCGGCCCGCGAAGCGCTGGACAACCACAACTTCCGCCTGGTCCTGACCGACCCGGAAACGATCGAGGCCCGGACCGACCCGTGGGACCCGGACAGCGCGCCGACCCGGGCCGAGACCGAGGCCGCTCGCCACGCCGAAGAGGCGGCGAAGTACCTGGCCGAAGGCGACGCCGAGCTCAACGCCATGCTCGGTATGGAACGCGCCAAGCGCGAGATCAAGCTGATCAAGTCGACGACCAAGGTAAACTTGGCGCGCGCCAAGATGGGCCTTCCGGTGCCGGTCACGTCACGCCACACGTTGTTGCTCGGTCCGCCCGGCACCGGAAAGACTTCGGTGGCAAGGGCTTTCAGCAAGCAGCTGTGCGGGTTGACCGTGCTGCGCAAGCCTGTGGTGGTCGAAACCAGCCGCACCAAGCTACTGGGTCGCTACATGGCCGACGCGGAGAAGAACACCGAGGAGCTCCTGGAGGGCGCCTTGGGTGGCGCGGTCTTCTTCGATGAGATGCACACGCTGCACGAGAAGGGCTACCAGCAGGGTGACCCGTACGGCAACGCGATCATCAATACGTTGCTGTTGTACATGGAGAATCACCGCGACGAGCTGGTTGTATTCGGTGCCGGCTACGCCAAGGCCATGGACAAGATGCTCGAAGTGAATCAGGGTCTGCGACGGCGTTTTTCAACCGTCATCGAGTTCTTCAGCTACACCCCGCAGGAGCTGGTCGCGCTGACCCGGTTGATGGGTCAGGAGAACGAAGACGTCATCACCGATGAATCGGCGGAGGCGTTGCTGCCGTCGTACACAAAGTTCTACCTCGACGAAAGTTATTCGGAGGATGGGGATCTCATCCGAGGCATCGATACGCTCGGCAATGCCGGTTTCGTGCGCAACGTGGTGGAGAAGGCCCGTGATCACCGTAGTTTCCGTCTGGACGACGAGGACCTGGACGCGGTGCTGGCCAACGATGTGACCGAGTTCAGCGAACGTCAACTGCTGCGTTTCAAGGAACTGACGCAGGAGGATCTCGCCGAGGGCCTCAGCGCGGCGGTCGCCGAGAAAAAGTCAGACTGACGGGTCGTCGCCGAGTCCGCGGCCCCTCCGAACGGTCGCCATGGCGGATGCATCCATGGTGACGGCGGGGTGAACCGCTGCGAATGCGTTGTACGTCAACTTGACTCAACGCAGGCCGAGTGCCACCATTGCCAATGCAAGCACCTCGCTAGGTGAGGCGTCTGCACGGACACAGGCCACTGACCTCGAACGTCGAAAGACGCCCAGGGTCAGGACAGCTCCTCCCGGATTAAGGGTTGAGCCCAAGTGGCTTCCGGCTTCGGTTAGCCGGATACGCCGTGTGGTGCCGAAGCTCTGACGAGAGGGGTGCCGCAGCCGGCAGTTTCGCCTGGTTGTTCCTCCCCATGTGCACTGTGTGGCACCCTCGCGTGCCCTGGCTTTGAGGAGGTGAGAGCGAATTAGTCCCGATGACAGTCCGTATGCCAGATCGTTGACCACTTCGCTTCGATCCGACCTCGGCATCGTTTTTTCCTGAATTGGCTTGCATTCAGCCAATTTTCGTAACACGCGCATCACCATGGCGTCGGTGCGCGCCCGCGGCACAGCCAGACCCTGGCTTGCCGATCTTTCGTGGGGAGATTTTGTGATGAACTTCGTTACCGCACAGCCGGAATCATTGTCTGTGGCCGCCGGACTGCTACAAGAGATCGGCTCGGCGCTGACCGCCCAGAATTCGGCCGCCGCCGCTCCGATGACCGGGGTGGTGCCTGCCGCCGCGGATGTCGTGTCGATGCTGACGGCGGCGCGATTCGCCAAGCACGGCCAGATGTTCCAGGCGCTGAGCGCCCAAGCCGCCGCGCTGCATGAGAATTTCGTGAACACCCTACAGGCCAGTGCCGGGTCATACGCGGCCACGGAGGCCATCAACGCAGCCTCGGCCCGCTGAGGATTTGGGGGATCGATCATGCTGGATTTCGCGGCGCTCCCGCCGGAAATCAACTCGGCCAGGATATATGCCGGGCCCGGATCGGGACCGATGCTGGCCGCCGCTGCCGCATGGAACACGATGGCCGCGGAGATGCGTTCGGCTGCAGCTTCTTACGGGTCAGTGGTAACCGAGTTGACCGGGGCGGGCTGGCGTGGGCCTTCGTCGATGTCGATGTTGGCCGCGGCCGCGCCCTATTTGGCGTGGCTGGACGGCACCGCCACCCAGGCCGAGCAAGCCAGTGGCCAAGCGTTCTCCGCCGCCACGGCGTACGAGTCGGCCTTCGCGATGACGGTGCCCCCGCCGGTGATTGGGGCCAACCGCGCTCAGCTGGCGATGCTGGTGGCGACCAACGTCTTCGGTCAGAACACCCCGGCGATCGCGGCGACTGAAGCGCAGTATGCCGAAATGTGGGCGCAAGACGCGGGCGCAATGAACGGCTATGCCAGCGCCTCAAGCACCGCGTCGCAACTGACACCGTTGGCTGCGCCGCCGTCCACCACGAATACCGACGGCATGGCGACGCAGTCGAACACGGTGGCTCAAGTTGCCAAAACGCCGGCGGGTTCGGTGCAGTCGGCGCTGTCGTCGGCAAGCGCTGGCTCCTCATCGCCTAGTTCGCTGTCGTCATCGCTGGCGGGCCTACTGAGCGGGTCGGACAATTCGGCCTTCGGCACGTTCACGAACAGCAACTTCTTTTCCACCGCGGTGGTCAACGGCGCCCTTGCCGGTGGTCCGTTCAACCCGCAGTTCATCCTGCAAACGGCAGCGGGTCTGATGAACGCGGGCAAGACGACCACGGGTGCCGCGGCGCTGACCGGCCTGGGGGAGCTGTCGGAGCTGGGTTCGGGTGCATCCGCCCCGCCCGCACTGGCAGGTGCCGGTGGGTCGGCGGGACTGGGCCACGCGAGCCTGGTGGGGTCGTTGTCGGTGCCACCGAGCTGGGCATCGGCGGCCAACATCAACCCCGCCGAAATCGCCTTGCCGGCCAACGGACTCAGTGACATCGGGTCATCGACCCCGACCGCCGGCGGCCCCGGCGGCTTTGCCGGACCCCTGGGGACCGCGGGCGGGCGCCGCCGCGCGATCCCGAAATACGGATTCCGACCCGTGGTGATGCCACGCCCGCCCGCCGCCGGATAACCGACTGAGGAGACAGTGCCATGTTCGACTTCGCGGCGTTTCCGCCAGAGATCAACTCGGCTCGCATGTACGCGGGCCCCGGGTCGGCGTCGATGGCGGCCGCCGGCGCCGCCTGGGACGCGATGGCCGCGGAAATGCATACTGCGGCAACCAGTTACGGATCGGTGGTATCGGGGCTGACCGGGGAGGGCTGGCTGGGCCCGTCGTCAATGCTGATGGCGGGCGCGGTAGCGCCCTATGTGGCGTGGCTGAGCAGCACCGCCACCCAGGCCGAACAGGCCGGCGGGCAGGCCAATGCGGCGGCTGCCGCGTACGAGGCCGCGTTCGCCATGACGGTGCCGCCGGCGGTCGTCGCGGCCAACCGGGTGCAGCTGTCGAACCTGCTGGCCGGCAACCTGTTTGGGCAGAACACCGCGGCCGTCGCGGCCACCGAGGCGCAATACGCCGACATGTGGGCGCAAGACGCGGGCGCGATGAACGGCTATGCCAGCGCTTCGAGCGCGGCCACCCAGCTGACGCCCATGAGCGCGCCGTCGTCCACTACGAACACGGACGGGGTTGCCATGCAGGCCGCCGCGCTGGCCCAGGCGGCCAACGCCTCGAGCAACTCGGCCTCGGGTACCTCGACGGCCGGACTGCTCGCATGGTTGGGACTGGCGCCCAACACCAACACCTCCACCACGGGGCTGGCCGGCCTGATGAACTTCCTGGATGGATCCAACGGGTCGCTGCCGGGCAGCTTCCTCAACAACGCCTCGGTGGCCAACTTGTCCAACGCCTTCACCACCAGCGGGTTGTTGAACCCCACGTCGATGATCGATTCGGTAACCGCCTTCAGTTCTGTGTTTCCCAGCGCGGCCGACAGCGCCGCCGAGGCAGCCGGAGCCGATCTGGCCGCCGGCCTTGGCCGCAACGGCGCACTCGGGCCGCTGCCGGGTCTGGCGACCTCGGCGGGCATCGGGCAGGCGAGCCTGGTCGGCGCCCTCTCCGTACCGCCCACCTGGGGCGCGACTGGGGCCACCATCACCCCGGTGGCGGAAACGACCCGCCTGGGGGCAGGGGCGTATCACGGCGTGCTGGGCACGACGCCCATGGTGATGGAGGACGCCGGTCCAATCGGAATGCCGGGTATGCCGATGGGAGCCATGCCGGGTGGACACGAGGAAGAGTTAGCCGCGCCCCTTTATGGATTCCGGCCCCGGGTGATAGCCCGTCCACCCGCCGCCGGTTAACACCGGGCGCAATCGAATCGACGGCCAGCGAACGGCGTTTATTTTACAATCCCGCTCTGGTAAATGCCGAAGCGCCAGCAACGGCATAAGTAAGCTCGGGACGGCTCACAGCGGCCCGAAAACCCTTGTGAGGCATCCGGGATGGCCCCACAGGAAATTGTCAGTAGCTAATCAGTGCCACAGCAGACTTGCCGCGTCTACTTCGTATAGGTGAACTCGAGGAGAACGGTTTGACGATCAACGACCCGGTTCGGCGACGTGGATCCCCACGGTGTCGTTATCTACGCGAACGCCGTCTGGCAGGACGCGGGGCACCAGGCCATCGTGTCTGATGCGCCTGTCGCCGAAGGCTTGTGGGGCGGTGGCGCGCGGGAGTTCTGCACCGCGTCGCGGCATCAGGTCGTCCCGCGGGCGAGCCCATGCATCGGCAGAGGGTCCGGCCGACGAATAGCAAAGTAACAAGTGCCGACGGCGCAGTCGGTCCGAATTGGTTCAGCTGAATTCCGGAGAATGACCGAATGCGCCGAATGAACTGCCGCGGCGGCTTTTGCAATAGCGGTTCGGCCTTGGATGCCATAAATGCGGATCCGACTATTTCGGGTCCGCAACCAAAAAAGGTTGATACGGGAGGTTGTCACATTCGCGATCGGATAGGATAAAATCGCTTCCGGTTTGTGAGATTGGCGACGACGCCTTTCCATGGATTGTGGTTTAGCGCGCTTGCGGATTAGATTCCTATTCGCTTTGAACTGTGGCTGGGTGCTGCCCACTAACGCCTGACGCGAGTGATTTGGGCCACTAATCTACTGGTGACGACGCGGATCTCTCACAGGCCCTCGAAGCCGGCGATATTTATTTTTTACAAAGATTTACCTGACGGGGCCGTCTACCGAAATAAGTGATGGGCACCATCGACAGTGCAATAGCAGCGTTGCTT
>NZ_DASUHS010000085.1:0-35014 GCF_036273375.1 Mycobacterium sp.
CGGGGCCTGACGCTGGGCAACCAGCAAGCCGACGGCATGTCGCAGCTGCGCGGATGGCTCACCCCCGAAGCGCGCGCCACGTTCGAAGCCGTCTTGGCGAAACTCGCCGCGCCGGGTATGTGCAATCCCCTGGATGAGACCCCCTGCGTCGACGGTGCGCCCACCCAAGATGCCATCGAGCGCGACCCGCGATCGGCCGCCCAACGCCAGCACGACGGGCTCAACGCAGGCCTGCGTGCGCTGTTGACCTCCGGAAAGCTCGGGCAGCACAACGGCTTACCGGCCTCGATCGTCGTGACAACAACGCTTCAAGAGCTGGAATCTGCGGCCGGACGTGGATTGACCGGCGGCGGCACCATGTTGCCGATGAGCGACGTGATCCGCCTGGCCCGGCACGCGCATCACTACTTGGCGATCTTCGACAAGGGCAAGGCGCTGGCGCTGTACCACACTAAACGCCTGGCATCACCGGGCCAGCGAATCGTCCTGTACGCCAAGGATCGTGGTTGTTCGGCCCCGGGTTGCACCACGCCCGGCTACTACTGTGAAGTCCACCACATAACCGAGTACGCGACGTGTCACACCACCGTCGTCAACGACCTCACCTTCGCCTGCGGACCCCAGCACCGCTTGCTGCGACCCGGCGGATGGAGCACCCGTAAGAACGCCAGGGGTGACACCGAATGGCTTCCGCCCCCGCACCTGGACCGTGGACAGCCCCGCGTCAACCCCTACCACCATCCCGAAAAGCTGCTTCACGACCGAGACGACGAGGCCCCTTGAACGACACGCCCTTCCTCGTCCAGTGCCTCGTCAAGCAGGTCGCCCAGCGGGTTTCGCTGCCACAGCAGCAGCAGGTTCGACAGCATCTGCAGGGGGGCGCGCACGCTCTCGTCTTCCCTGATCCGCGGGTCCGTCCGACTAGTCGGTGCGACGTCGAATCGTTTGCGTATCAACGCCGGTACGTCCAGCAGCCAGGCCACACCCATCACCGCCGCATACAACAGCGTGTGTCGGCGCAGTCTATCCAACTCCAGGCGCGGACCGCCGTAGCACCGGAATTCCGCTACGAACAGGTCCAGCAAGTCGTCGAGGTGGGCATCCCACATCTCGGTTTCGGCGCCAGACATGGCACCCCACAGCGCCATGCCCAGGTTCATCTGACTGACGCATCCCCAATCCAAAAGGCCGCAGCACAAAGTGCCGTCGCCATCGCGCCAGAACCACGCGTTATCGATATTGGCATTCCAGTGACACAACGCTACGTAGTCGGCGTCGGCGGCCAAATGGTCCGCAACCGCATCTTCGTACAGGGCCAACCGCGGAGCCTCATCGGCCAAGCGAACCAGGAACTCGGACGAGCCCACGCCGGCCGGCACCAAACCGGGATGGGTGACGATGAATTCGGCCAGCTGAGCGACCCGTCGTTCCAATTTGTCCATGGACAGCGACGGCCGGTCTCCGACCGTTGTAGCCTGCACATCCAACGGAAAGTGCGCGGTCTGTTCCGCGGGCAGCCGACCGGACCGGTGCGTTCCGGCAAGCCGCGCCAGCGCGGTCAGCAGTGCGCGGTAGTGCTCCAACGGTGCGGGCATCTCATAGTCGAGGCACTTGTGGTATTGACGTTCGATCCCGTTGGCGCCAAAGTTGATTCGTTCGGTGATCAAGATCCCGGTGCCGCTACGACCGTGATAGTCGGCGAACTGCGGGCCGGGCACCGCGATGGGGAATTGCGGCGCACGTGCCAACGAGGCGAACCGGACCTCGGATTCCATCTGCGTCCTTCCGCGGTCACGCACCGGATCGTCGAGATCCCGGGAGAACTTGACGAACAGGTCGGTGTGCAGATCCGCTGTGGGCCGGTCGTATTCGACCGACAGCACAACCTTGCGCCCCGTGCTGCCACCGCTGATCTCCCGGAAGGCGATGATCCGAGCGACGCTGTTCTCCCGCAGCACACCGGAGGCCCGAAACGCGCTGGTCAAAAACGGCGCTCCCCCGCTGAGCAACGCCGCGGGATCAGCCGGGAACGGCAATCCGTAATGATCGCCGATCACCCAATCCGAGACCACGCCGCTACCACGTCTGCTCGGCCGAGCGCACCAACATGTGATTGACCGCCACCCGGCGGTCACGCGTCACCATGAACAACACGGCATCCGCGATGTCGTCGGGCCGCAGCATGACCATGCCGGCCGTCTGCCGTTCGAACGCCTCGCGTGACGTTTCGGCGAGGTGACTGAAGATTTCGGTGTCGACGGTTCCGGGGCCCACCACGCCGACCCGGACCCGCTTGCCAAGCACCTCTTGGCGAAGACCCTCGCTGAAGGCGTTCACGCCGAATTTGGTCAGTGAATACACCGCGGTGTTCGGCCGGGCCACCCAGCCGGCGGTGGAACTGATGGTGACCAGGTCGGCCACGCCGCGCGGCGAGTCGGCGGCCGCGTCGATCAGGTGGGGAAGCGCCGCCCGGGTGGCGTAGAGGACGCCCTGCACGTTTACCGACACCATCTGGTCCCAGTCCTGCAGCGGCGCCTCGGTCGCGGGCGCCGATTGCATCAGGCCGGCGTTGTTCACCAGGATGTCGAGGCGCCCCAGCTCGGCAACGGTGCGCTGCACGGCGGCCGCCACCTGGTCCGCATCCGTCACGTCGGCGGCCACCACCAGCGCTGTGCCACCAGCGGATTCGATCTGGGCTTTCAGCTCGGCCAACCGGTCGGCCCGACGCGCGAGCAAAGCCACCGCCGCTCCCTGGGCCGCCAGCGCCTGAGCCGTTGCCGCGCCGATGCCGCTACTGGCGCCGGTGACCAGGGCCGCTGTGCGCGCCAGTGTCGTCATGTCCCGCCCATCGGTTGCCTGCCGAGTATCTCGTGTAGAACGTAGTCGCTGTCCTCGCCCAGGTCCGGCGCGCCGCGCTCGATCCGGGCCGGGCACCGGGCCATCCGCCAGGACGGCCCGAGCACCGGTCGCTGGCCTTCGCGGTGATCCGTGACGAAGCGGTACAGCTCGCGGTCCCAGAGCCGTTGATCGGCAATCACATCCACCGATGTGGCGCTCTTGGCGGCCGGCACTCCGGTCGCGCGCAGGTGCTCGGCGAGCCGCTCTGCGTCCTGGCCTCGGGTGAGCCGGGCGAGGTCCGCGTCGAGCGCCTCGGCGTGCCGGTGGCGCGCGTCGCCGGTGGCGTAGCGGGGTTCGTCGGCCAGCGTTGCGGCGCCGAGTATCTCGCACAACCCTCGCCATTCGGCGTCATTCGCGACGGCCACCGTGATCCATGCGCCGTCGGCACACGGATAGCAGCCGTGCGGGCACAAGTCCGGGTGGGCATTGCCGCTGGGACCGAAAGGTCGCCCGGTCAGCGATTGCTCCAGCAGGCAGTCACCGATCATCGAGGAGAGGGTCTCCACGGCCGACACGTCTACGAATTGCCCTGCGCCGTTGAGCTCCCGATGCAGCAGCGCCACCACAGTGGCATACGCGGCGGCCGCGCCCACCGTCGAGTCACCGTAGCGCATGCTGGTCCCCAGCGGCGGCCCACCGGGATAGCCGATCAGCGAGGCCGGCCCGGCCAGTGCGGCAAAGCATGGTGCATAACCGGTTTGATGACCCATTGGCCCGTCGTTGCCCCACATCTTGATCGACACGGAGATGATGTCGGGCTTGATTTCGGTGAGCTTTTGATACCCCAGGCCTTGGCGTTCCATGGCGCCCGGGCGCAGGTTGTTGATGACGATGTCGCTGCGGGCGATAAGCTCGCGCAGCCGCGCCATCCCCTCTGTCGACTTGATATCGAGGTCCACACTGAGGATTTCGGGGTTGATGCTGAGGAAGTAGGGCGCGTGGTTGATGTCGGTGCCGCCGTACGCGCGCATCTCCTCGGGGCTGTCGGCCGTCTCGATCTTGATGACTTCGGCGCCCAGCATCGCCAGCAGCTTTCCGGCGTACGGACCGGCCCACACTTTGGTGAGCTCGACGATGCGCACGCCTTCCAGCGGGCCGCCCCGTGGGTTCTTCGGCGGCTTCAGTTGCGCCGACTTGACCGTCGGCCGTGGGCGCGGGGTGTCGACGCTTTCCATGACCGGCACGTTGTGCTCGCCGAGACCCGGTGCGGCACGGGTGATTCGCGCGGGCGATGCGCTGAACGCATACGGCACGGTCGGATACGCCGCTTCACCCAGTACCGGGTGCCGAACCTGTTGGAAGAAGCCGCGGTGGCGATACTGGGGCGAGCGATGCAGTTCCGCAGCGCCGTTGACGGGCACCAGCGGCACACCGAGCCGCTGGGCACTTTCCGATACATCCTCTTTCGGCACGCCGGCTACCCAGGCGGCGAAGCCCCGCTGGAACGCGGTGACCTTCTCGGCGGTGACGGAGAACTCCAGCCAGTCGTCCTCGAACGTATTGAGCCATTCGGGATGGCCCATCAGGGTTTTCACCCCGGCCCAGTGGGTCCCGCTGGTCATGTACAGGTAGACAAAGCCATCCGCACAGGCGAAGAAGGACGCCGGCCCGGCCTGATCGTAATCATCGCGCGCACCGTCGGCCGGCACCTCGCCGGTGATGAGGCGGCCCAGGATGCAATCGGCGCGTGAGACCAGCACGGCCTGCTGAGAGACGTCGATCAACTCGCCCTGGCCGGTGTGCAGGCGCCCACACAGCGACGACGCGACACACAGTGCCGCCTCCAGCCCGGCTTCGTAGTCGGACAGAAAGCGGCCCGGTCCCTGCAGCGGGGGCTTGCCGGGGTCCGGGTGGCTCGGAGTGTGATATCCCCATCCGCTGGCGTGGAACACGTTGATGCTCCGGGCATTATCGAATTCCGCGGCCACCCCTTGGCCGTACGGGGTGATGCAGCAGAAGACCACCGACGGGTGCCGCGCGGACCAGTCGGTGGACCGGCCTTCGATGACCGCGTCGGCGGCGTCGATCAGCCGGTGCAGTCGCTCGACGTCGGCCGCCGAGCCGAGATCGAGAACGACGGAGCGCTTGTTGGTGTTGAGATAGGCGAACAGCGCGCTGCCTTCGCACCCATCGGCGAGGATGGGCGCCATGGCGCGCGTCGCGCTGCCGCCCTTCGGCGCCTCGATCTTGATGACCTCGGCGCCGAAGTCGGCCAGCAGCTTCCCGCAGTACTCCCCCGCGACGGATTCGGCTAACTCGACGACCCTGATACCCGTCAGCGCGGACATGCACGCCCCGCCAAAACGGTCAGGGCTTCGCGCGGCCCGAGCGGCTCAGGCGCCACTCCGGCGGGAAGTTCAAGTCGTTGTCCTTGACCACGTTGTTGAGGCCCTTCTCGAAGGTGCCGCCGGTGAGATCGACCTCTTGCGCGTCATTTTGGATCATCGGCAGCATGCCCTCGACCATGCCGGTCAGCAGGCTGCCGAAGTACTCGCCCTTGTGCTGCTTGTATAGCTCGAGGAAGGTCTTCTGGACCGCGACCGTGTCGGTCGGGCGCGACTTCGAGCAGGCCAGCGCGTACTTCTCGGTCTCTGCCTCCAGCTTGTCGCGTGGCACCACACTGTTGACGAAGCCGCAGTCGTACATTTCCTTCGCGCTGAACGGCCTTCCGGTGAACAGCATCTCGGAGAACTTACGCAGGCCCATCGTCTCGGCCCACCACCACAGCCGCGGTCCCCAGCCCACGTAACGGAAGGCCGGGTGCCCGAACAGGGCGTCGTCGGAGGAGATCACCAGGTCGGCGTCGCCGGCCTGATAGAAGTGCCACCCGTAGCAGTAGCCCTTGGCTTCGATGATGCTGATCTTCCGAAGCTCCTGCAGCGGACGGTTTCCGGCGCGGGCCTTGGCATAGAAGTCGGTGACGGTCGACAGGTAGCGGTACGAACCACCCGGTGGGTACTTGACGTCGTCGTCGTTGATCGCGAGCTCGTGATGCAGGGGCATACCGGGGTTCTCCAGCATCGGACGCTGCTCGGGCAGGTCGCCACCGCTGCCGAAATCCTGTCCCTCACCCCGGATCACGACCACCTTGACGTCGTCGTCCACGTTGCACTTGTGGATCAGGTCCGCGTAGTTCTGCCGCATGCCCAGCGTGGTCGAGTTGAGCTCTTCCGGGCGATTGAACGTGATGTACGCGATCCGGTTCTTCTTGTCCTTTTCGAACTTGATGTACTGCTCGGCTTCCTTCTTCAGCTTTTCGTAGTCATATTCGGGCATGGACTTCTTCTTTCACTTGGAGTTAGTGCCTATTTGAGCAATGCGCCCGCATCGACTGGCAGCGAAACACCGGTGATGTAACGAGATTCGTCAGAGGCGAGGAACAGGACGGCGTTGCTGATGTCGACGGCTTCCACCCACGGCACCGGCATCGTGTGGGTCATCTGCGAGAACGGTGCGAAATCCTCCGGCCCCGGATTCTCCAGATCCGGTCGAAACAACCGGAAGGTGATGTCATTCATGGTCATCGGCGTGTTGACCTGGCTCGGATGCACCGAGTTCACCCGAATGCTGTGCTGGCCCAGCTCGACCGCGAACGCACGCATCAGACCCAAGACGCCGTGTTTGGCGGCGATGTAGTGGCCGGTGTAAGCCATGGCCTTGTGCGATCCGACTGAACCGGTCAGCACGACGGAGCCGCCGCGTCCACCGGCAAGGATATGCGGCACACCGGCTTTCACGGTGTGCCATACACCGGAAAGGTTTACATCGATCATGTCCTGCCAGATCTGCTCGCCGATCTTGTGCAGCTTGTTGCCGAAGGTGCCGATTCCGGCGTTGGCGACGATGATGTCGAGACGCCCGAGCTGTTCGACCCCGCTGTCCACAGCGGCCTTCAGCGCGTCGTAGTGGCGGACGTCCACCTGGGCGGTCACGATGCGCCGGTCGAGGTTCTTGACCAGATCCGCGGTCTCGGCGAGGTCTTCGGGCGTCGAGTGGGGATAAGCCAGGTTTTCGATCGGCCCGCAGACATCGATCGCGATGATGTCGGCGCCTTCTTGCGCCAGACGGACGGCGTGACTGCGGCCCTGACCCCGCGCGGCACCGCTGATGAAAGCGACCTTGCCCTCGACTCGCCCGGCCATCATGACACCAGTGACGGCATGCACTCCCAGCCCCGGACCGTGGAGGTAGGACTGAGGACTGCGTTGGTCAGGTCGACCTCCCACTCGGGGAATCGCTTCAGAATTTCTTCCAGGGCGACGCGGCCTTCGAGGCGGGCCAGCGCCGATCCCAGGCAGAAGTGGGTTCCCATACTGAAGGTGAGGTGCGGACGGACGGCGCGGTGAACGTTGAAATCGCCTGCGTCTGGGCCGAACTGGGCCTCGTCGCGGCACGCCGACCCGATGAGCATCATCATCACGCTGCCCTCGGGCACGGTCTGGTCGTGCACGGTGACGTCGCGGGTCACGTGGCGCGACACGTGCGGCGCCGGCGGCTCGTATCGCAGTAATTCCTCGATCGCCTGCGGGATGAGCGTCGGGTTCTTGACGAGGTCCCAGCGCTGATCGGGGTGCTCCGCGAGAACCTTTCCGGACCAACCGATCAGCCGTGTAGTCGTTTCGTTGCCGGCCCCGGCGACGACGTTGAGGTAGACCAGGATTTCTTCGCGAGACAGCCGCCGGGCGGTACCGGTTTCGTCCACGAATTCGACATTGAGAAGCTCGGTCATGATGTCGTCGGACGGATTCTCGGCGCGCCAGTCGATGTAGGCCTCGAACTGCTCGCCCACCGACAGGCCATGCTGGGCGGCATCCATGGGCTTGCCGGCCTCGGTGCGCAGCTGCGCGTTGCCCCGGTCGCGGATGTACTCCTGGTCGTCCTCGGGAATGCCCAGCAACATGCTGATGACCTTCATCGGCATCTGCGCACCCAGGTCGGTGACGAAGTCGAAACGTCCCGAGCCCACCAGCGGATCCAGCAGTTGAGCGCAGAAGTCGCGAATCATCGGTTCGAGCGCGGCGATCCGGCGAGGGGTGAACATCCGCGACAGCAGTTTGCGATGCACGTCGTGAATCGGCGGGTCTTCGAAGATCAACATGCCTGGCGGGATTTCGAGGTTGGCCTTGATCAACTCCAGGATTGCGCCCCGCGCCGAGCTGTATGTCTCGTGGTCGACGAGCGCCTTGCTGACATCGGCGTAACGGCTCACCGCGTAAAAGTCATATTCGGCGTTGTAGTAAAGCGGTGCCTCTTCGCGCAGTCGCGCGAACATGGGATACGGGTCGGCGATCAGCCCGACATCGTATGGATCGAAACGAACATGGCTATCGGTGCTAGTCGTCACGAAATCCCTCCTACCGCTGCAGTTTTAGGTACCGGCATTGCCTGCACCAGAGCTAGTGCTGCCGGCGTCGCAGCGCTGGATTCGGTTGGGCAATTTATACACTCCGCTTAATTGCGTGGCTTTGACATGTGCACAAGCTCCGCTGAAAACGACGCATGAACGTGGGCTTACTCTATTCTCGTAGAGAACCATACAGCCGATGTTCTGGCAAGGGCTACAGCCCCGTCCGCCGTGTCCCGTCAGGGCTCTCACCCGGACCCGGCCGCCCCGCGGCGCAACACCCGAAGGCCGCCGGTCTGGGTGAGCCGGCCCTTGGCCGAACTCTTCAAGATTCCGGCGGCGATCGCCGACAGGATTCCGTCGAGCTGTTCGGGACTGTCGATGATCCGGTCGCCGTGCGCGAACCGCTGCAGCAGGCCATTGATGAACGTCAGCGTGACGTTGCTCAGATCCTCGACGACGGCCGGATCCAGCTCGGCGCCATGCGGCATGAGCTGTACGAGGATTTCCCGGTGCAGTTTGGTGAACTCGTCGGTGGCCTGCTGCAGAATCGCGGCCAGCGCCGGGTCGCGGGTGGCCTGCATGGTCAGTTCGTATCGGGCCCTCGTGCGGTACAACTGCGGATCGCTGCCGGCCTGGATGACCACCTGCGACAAGCGCGAGGGCACGCGATTCTCACCGGAATCGGAACTGTCCGCGACCGCCTGCAGCTCCGCGAGGTCAAGCTCGGCCGAGCGTTCGGCCGCGGCGCGCAGCAACGCCGATCGCGTGCGGAAGTAGAACGAGGTCGTACCGTCGGGCACCCCGGCCTTGCGATCGACCTTCAGGTGGCTCAACCCCTTGGCCCCGTCATCGGCCAACAACTGGATCGCCGCATCGCATAGGTCACGGCGGCGTTCGGCGGGGTTGGGCTTACGTCGTCTATCCATTCGTTCTCTTAGAATGCGACTCTACTCTATGTTCGTAGTGTCAGCAAAGAGCGCAACGCCGTGCGCATCGGCATACCGTATGCGTGCAGGCCTAGCCCTTCCGGCAACCCCTCGCCCATCGGCGCGATTTCAACGCTCGACGCTGAATGGCACCAAAGAAATTGCCGTGCAAGAGTTCCCGTCGACCGTGAAATCAATGATCCTGCGAGTAGAGTCTATTCGGATGATTCACTGTCGTTTTAGCGCGCGCATCGCCGCCGCCTGGCTTGGGTCCATCGGTCTGCTCGCCACGGTGATGTGCGGCTGTCAGCAGGCGCACAAGCCCGCGCCGTCCAGCGCGTCGACCACCGGGCCGCCCAGCACGACCGCCCCGCCGCCCCCGCCACCCCCGCCGGTCGTGCAGATCGCACCGTTGCCGGTTCGGCCGGTGACGAAGTCGCAGCCGACGACGCCCGCCGTGAAGTGCCCGGCCACGGATCCCACTGCTGCCGTGAATCCGACCGACGTCCTTAGCACCTGTGACATCGGCCGAACCACCGTCTATACGTTGGGCCCCGAGACCATGCAGCTCGGGCTCATCCACGTGGACCCGCCAAAGTCGCTGACCGCGGACTATTACGAACTGACCCTCGTGCTGGATCCGCCGTCGGCCGCCGCGTGGACCGCGTTCACGGGAGCGCATCTGCAAGACCACATGGCCTTCATCCGGGACAACATGGTCCTGGAAGCGCCGATCATTGAACAACCGGCCACGTCCGGTCGGATCGTGCTGACTACCCAAACAGCCGAGGGCGCGGCGCAATTGGCCCAATTGGTTGGTCGGCCCGCATGACGGCCTCGGGGCGCCCGGAGCGCCTCGGTATCGGCATGCTCAGCGTATTCGGGCTGCCCCCAATCGAATTGGTGGATCTCGCCGCGGACCTGGGGTGCACATACGTCTCGGTCGCCGTCCAGGGGATGCCGCTGGTGTCGCTAGGCTATCCACCCTTCTCGTTGAAGGACGACGCCGTTCTGCGGAAAGACTTGCTCGCCGCGATGGGCGACCGAGGCGTGAGCATCTCGCTGGGCGACGGGTTCCTCGTGCTGCCCGGCGCCGACGTGAGCGCTCTTTGCGGCGACCTTGACGTGCTGGCCGAGCTCGGTGTCCCCCGGATCAACTTGGTCAGCCTGGACCCCGATCTGCCCTTGCACGCTTGACCAGTTCGCCGCGCTGACCGAGCTTGCCGCCCAGCGCGATATCAATACGGTCGTCGAACCTGTGCCCGGCCTGACCATCGGCGACGTGGGTTGCGCGCTGGCCGCGAAGGATTACGTTGGCCGAGGCGAATTTCGGTTGTTGATCGACACCATGCACCTGGTGCGATCGGGGTCCGGGGCCACCGAACTGGCCGCCATCGATGCCGACCAGATCGGCTACGCCGAGCTCAACGACACAACGCTGCGGCCGCGCATCGACAACTACCTGGAGGAAGCCATGTTCGAGCGCATGGTTCCCGGCGAAGGTGAACTCCCGCTGCACGATCTTCTGTCCGCGCTCCCGGCGACACCGTGCTCGAAATCGAAGTTCCCAGGCGGTCATTGGCGCTGGCGGGGGTGAGTCCGATCGACCGCCTGCGTCCGTGTGTCGAGGCCGCACGCCGGTTGCTGTTGGAGGTTCAGCTCGGGTAGCGCAGCGGGAGCCCCGCGGCGCGATAGATCGCGTCGATGACGGTCATGTTGTCGATCGCGTCGCTCGGGGTGGTCTTGATCGGTTCGCCGCGCAGCACCGCCGCGGCGAACGCGTCCAGTTGATACGCGTAGGAGGTCCGGCGCCCGAACCGTTCCGCTCGTTTGCCCCGCCGCGACCGCACCGAGAGCCGATGGAAATAGTGTGGTAGCACGGGATTCAGAATGCGCAGCTCCCCGTGTTCGCCGATCACCCGAGCGCTGATCTGCAGCAGCCGTGATGACCACATGGAGCAGCGCACCCGCCCGGTGTGGCCGGCCGGGAACCGCAAGTCGGCGGTCATGGCCCGGTCGATCTGTGTGTCACGCAGTTTGGCTTGCGCCGAAACGACTTCCGGGGCCGGCCCACCGAACGTGCGGGCCATGTGCACCGGGTAGCAGCCGGCGTCCATCGTCGCCCCGCCGGCAAGCCCGTAGTTGTAGCGGATGTCGGAGAACTTCGGCAGCGGGAAGCACAGCGTGGCCTCCACGTGTTGCAGCGCGCCCAGCTCGCCGGAGGCGATGATTTCCTCGGCGCGCAGCGTCAGCGGGTGATAACGGTAGTGGAAGGCTTCCATCACCACGCGGTCCGAATCGGTCGCCAGTTTGGAGATTTCGTATGCCTCGGCCGCGTTGGCGGTGAACGGCTTTTCGCACAGCACGTGTTTGCCCGCGGTCAGTGCGGCCCGGGTCCAGCGTCCGTGTAGGCCGTTCGGCAACGGGTTGTAGATGGCGTCGATATCGGGGTCGGCGATCAGCGCCCCGTAATCGCCGTGCACCGAAGCGATGCCGTGTTTTGCGGCGAACGCCTGCGCGCGCGGCACGTCGCGGGCCGCGACCGCGGCGACGACGACCCCCGGGTTCTCGTTGGCGGGATTGATCAACGCCAGCGGTGCGATTCTGGCCGCCCCCAGGATGCCGATGCGTATCGCGGTGTCAGCCATCGCGCCCCTTCGGTCCCCGTCGGGCGAATGTCGGTGCATGCTCGGGCCTGACCCCGACGCCGACGAAATTGGCGGGCACCGCCGACAGGGGCTGGCCCCTCATGGTTTCACTGGTGGATAGTCGCCGTACACGCCGCTGAGTTTATCGCGAGCCAGAATTGCTGCGTGCTGCTGATCGGCCCGTCGCGTTACGCCGAGGTGTTCGACCAGGCGGAATCTAGCTGAGCTTGCCACGCCTGGGTTTCCAGTTAGAGTCAGCGGATGGGGCAGGTAACGGACCGCTGGCGTGCCGCTCGGGTGGCATCGGCGTTGTACAACACTGCTGTAATGCATGACAGCGTCGCCGCGGTGGGCGCAAAAGCATTGTGGGGATTGGCGTTACACGATCTCCTAGAAGAGGTTCAGCGTGTTGGTGAAGCTCCCGCCGGCGCCCATGTACTTGACATCCCGAGCGGTGGAGGCTTTGCCTTTCGTGGCTTGCACTCTAGACAGGATTGCCGTTACGTGGCCGCTGACATTTCCTCGGACATGCTGAGGCGGGCACACAGCCGGGCAACTCAGTTGGGCGTGGCCGACCTGATGGAGTTCACCGAGGCCGATATCGCAGATTTGCCCTTCCAGGACAACACCTTTGACCTGGCACTGACGTTCAACGGCCTGCATTGTCTTCCCGACCCGCGAGCGGCGGTCGTCGAACTCGCCCGCGTGCTCAAGCCGGGTGGGATTCTTCGCGGGAGCACGTGTGTACGTGGTCGCGGTTGGCGCCAGGATCGTTTTGTGACCGCGTTGCAGACGGCGGGCTTTTTTGGGAATACGCCCCAGGCCGGTGACGTGCAGCGCTGGCTCAGGGATGCGGGGCTCGAAGTCCTGGTTGCACGGCACAGTGGTTCAGTCGAGCTATTTGAGGCCCTTCGACCCAGCGCGTGATCTATCGTGAACGTGCAGGTCAGAGGGTTCAGAGTTGAACGTCATACACGGAGACGGGATCGAGGATCACGCCGGTCTCCTCGACGTAGCGATCCCACAGCGTCAGCAGCTCGGCCAGCTTGTCGGGCCGTGACTCGGCCAGATCGTCGATCTCGCCGAGGTCGGAAGCCAGGTCGTAGAGTTGCCAGCTGCCCGGGCCGTACGGTGCCGGCAGGTACAGCGCCTTCCAATCGCCCTGTCGGATGGCACGGCGGCCGAACAGCTCCCAGCCGGTACCGGCGTCGGCATCGTGCACGGTCTCGGCCGCGCCCGTCAGGTAATCCACCAGTGAGCGGCCGCGCATGGCGGCCACCTGGCGGCCCCGGTAGGACGTGCCCGGGTGCGTGGTCCCGGCCAGCTCCAGCAGGGTTGGCGCGATGTCCATGACGGTGCTGAACGCGGTGCCGATCTGCTGTTGCCGGGCGAAGCCAGGCCAGGTGACGAAGCCGGTGACGCGGATTCCGCCCTGGGTGGTGAACGCCTTGTGCAGGCGCGACGGCGCGGTGGCGGCCTGCGCCCACCGGGGGCCGTACCAGATGAACGACGTGGGCCGGCCGAGGTTGTCCAGGCTGTTGTCGCAATGCTTTTCGATTTGTGCGGCGATCTGCGGACCGCGCAGCGGCATCGCCTCCACGATCGCGCCCTCCGCGCCGTTGTCGGACATGAAGATGACGACGGTGTTGTCGAGTTCGCCGCTCGCCGAGAGGAAGTCGATCACCCGGCCGACGTTGAAGTCCATCCGGTCGACCATCCCGGCGTAGACCTCCATGCTGCGGGCCGACACCGCGCGCTGGTCGTCGGTCATGTCGGCCCACTCCGGTGCGCCGCCGGCCACCACCGGATGTGCGACGACATCGGGCGGGCACAGACCGAGCCGCTTGAGTGCGGCCAGGCGCTCCTTACGCAGCGCGTCCGGCCCGGCGTCGTAGCGGCCTCGATACTTCACAATGGATTCGTCGGGCGCCTGTAGGGGCCAGTGCGGGGCCTGGAACGGCAGATAGGCGAAGAAGGGCCGGTCATCGTCGGGAGCGCGCTCTTCCAGATACCGCAACAGTGTGTCGGTATAAAAGTCCGAGGAATAGAAGTCGTTGCCGACGGTGACGAATTGGTCATCTTCGGTGTAAAGCGTTGGCACGGGCGAGAATCCGCGCGCCGCCGAGCCGCCATAATGGCTGGCGCCGGCCGGCAGCAGGGCGAACGAGCGCTCAAAACCGCGCGCCCACGGCGAGGTCTCGATCGTGGCGCCCAGGTGCCATTTGCCCGACATCAGCGTCAGATAGCCCGCGTCGCGCAATAATTCCGGCAACGCGACGACCCGGTCGTTCAGATAGCCCTCGTACCCGGGCGCGCCGCGGAATTCCGGCGACGCGACCTCGAGCATCGTGCCGATGCCGGCGATGTGGTGGTCGGTTCCGGTCAACAACATCGCCCGGGTCGGTGAGCAGGCCGGGGCCGAGTGGAAATCGGTGAGCCGGATACCCGCGTGGGCCAGCCGATCGAGGTTGGGCGTCTCGATCTCGCCGCCAAACGCGCCGATGTCGGAGAACCCGAGGTCGTCTGCAACGATCACGAGGAAGTTGGGGCGCGTCACGCTCATGGATCCTGCCAGGTCCGTGGCCGGGGCGGAATGCTGCCGCACCGGCTCGACGCCGATATTGTCGAGGCAGGCACCATCAAGGTCTACGGCCGCGGAACAGCGAAAGGGCATGAAGATGTTGGCGCAGTTTGGAATGTCCATTCCGCTGGTGGCGGCTCCGATGTCGGGCGGACCGACCACCCCGGCCATGGTGTCGGCCGCCACCCGCGCGGGCGCACTGGGCTTGCTCGCGGCGGGATACAAGACCGTCGAGGCCATCGAGGCCGAGATCAAAGCCGTTCGCGCCGAGGGAATTTCATTCGGGGTTAACGTCTTCGCACCCAATCCGGTGCCGGTCGACCCGCAGCGTTACCACGCTTATGCCGCGACCATCCAGGCCGAGGCCGACCAGTTCGGGCTGACGTTGCCACCCGAGCCCATCGAGGACAACGACAGATTCGACGAGAAGATCGGGCTGTTGCTCGACGACCCGGTTCCGATGGTGTCGTTCACGTTCGGCATTCCGCCGCGCGACGTGATCGCCGCGCTGCAACGCGCCAACAGCGTTGTGGTCCAGACCGTCACCACGGCCGACGAGGCGGCACAGGCGCACGACGCCGGCGTCGACATGCTCGCCGTGCAGGCGGCCGCCGCCGGCGGCCATTCCGGCACCCTCGCGCCGCAGCGGCCGTTGACGCCGGTCCCGATCGCCGAATTGGTGAGGCAAGTCGTCGCGAAGGTGCCCCTGCCGGTGATGGCCACCGGCGGGCTGGCCACCCCCGCCGCGGTGGCCGAGGTGATCCGCGCGGGTGCGGCCGCGGCCGCCGTGGGCACCGTGCTGCTGCGCGCCACCGAAAGCGGCGCCTCGGCCACTCATCAGGCGGCTCTGGTCGATCCCGCCTACACCGAGACGGTGCTGACCCGAGCGTTCACCGGCCGGCCCGCCCGCGGCCTGCGCAACGCGTTCATCGACGCTCACGAAGCGGAAGCGCCGGCGGGTTATCCCGCCATCCATTACCTGACCAGCCCGCTGCGCAAGGCCGCGGCGGCGGCGGGCAAGCCGAACTACGTCCACCTCTGGGCGGGCACCGGATACCGGCACGCGACCGCGGAGCCCGCGTCCGACATTCTGTGCCGGCTGGCATCCGACTTGTGACCGGCTAGTCAGTATTCGAAGCGGTTGAGTACGTCGTAACGCCGACCGGCTGTCATCCACATCAACTGGTAGATCAACCGCACGGCGGCCGATGGGATTCGCTTGTAGTCGGCCAGCACGGGTGTCTGCTCGAGGAATCGCAATCGCGGATTCCAGGTCGCAATCTCGCGCACGTCCCGGATGCCCCACTTGATGATTCCTCTGGTGAAGAACTTGGACATCAGCGGCGCCCGGGCCGAGAGCGTGTCGAAATGCATTTCGCCGCCGGCGAATCGGTCGGTCAGGCGCTGCAGCAGCCGCCGCACTTCGTGGTCGTGCAGGTACATCAGCAGGCCCTCGGCAACGATCAGTGTCGGACGACCGGTCGGGGCTTGATCGAGCCACTGCAGTTCGGTGACCGACGAGCCGATCATCCGGTAGCACTCGGTGTCGTCATAGAGCCTACGCCGGAGCCCGATCACAGTCGGTTGATCGACGTCGAGCCACCACACCGTCGGTGGTACGGCCAGCCGGAAGGCGCGCCCGTCGAGGCCGCAACCCAGATGCAGCACAACGGCATCCGGATGGGCAGCGAGGAAGTCGGCGCACCAGTCGTCGAGCTGTCTGGCCCGCAGCGCAACCAGGTATTGATTGACCGCCGGCAACGACATCCGATGAATTCTTTTGAAGTCATACGCGATCCGGTCGACCGCGTCCGCGGCCGGCCCATCCCCCAGAATCGGCCGCTCCGTGCGGCTTTCATGAGCGCGCAGATACAGGGTCACGAGGTTCGTCCACTCCACCGAGCCCCAGGGCACGGAATTGAAGTCGACTTTGTCCGTCGCGGTCATGGCTGGGTCAGAACGCCTCGGGATTCTGTTGCACCTCGGCGGGCACCGGGTGCTGGTATAGGCGAGAGGCGTTCTCCCAGCTGAATTTCCGGATGACATCGGCCGGTAGAGCACCGATTTGCTCATGAATGGTTTGTTGGGTGTGCGGCCACGTCGAGTCGCAATGTGGGTAGTCGGCTTCCAGCATGATGTTGTCGACACCTATCCGGTCGCGCTGCACGAATGAGGACTTGTCTTCGACCGCGCAGAACCAGAAGTTGCGCGTCAGCACCTCCGCGGGCGTCAGCGGCTCACCGAGCGCCTGCCAGGTGCCGTACATCGCGTGATAACTGAGCATGTGGTCGAGGCGATCGAGCAGCCCCGCCACCCAACCGATTCCTCCTTCGGACAGGCAGATCTTGAGGTCGGGGAACCGGCTGGGCAGTCCGGAGTACAACCAGTCGACCGCGGCGGAAATGGCGTAGGCGAAAAACAGCACACCCTGTACGTCCGGTGGCGCGTCCGCTGTGGTAGACGGTGCCGATCCGGACGAACCGATGTGCAGATTCACCACGGTGCCGGTCTCGGCGCACGCGGCCATAAGCGGATCCCAGTGGTCGGAGTGAATGCTGGGCAGCCCGAGCATTGCCGGGTTCTCGCTGAAGGTGACGGCGTGAAAGCCGCGCTCGGCGTTCTCGTGGATCATCTTCGCGCCGAGTTCGGGATCGAGCAGCCACGGCAATTGGCAGGGAATGATCCGGTCGGGATACGAGCCCGCCCAGACGTCGAAATGCCAGTCGTTCCAGGCCCGCACCGAGGCCAGCGCCAGGTCGCGGTCGCTGGTCACCTGCTGCAGCCGTTGGCCGGCGAAGCCTGGCAGGAACGACGGGAAGTTCAACGAGGCGTAGATGCCGTTGAGGTCCATGTCCTTGACCCGGGCATGGATATCCCACGCGCCCTTGCGCATTTCGTCGAATCGGACGGGCTCGAAACCGTATTCGGCCACCGGCCGTCCGACCACCGCGTTGAAGCCGACGTTGGGCAGTTCCTTACCGTCATAGATCCACGTCTGTCCCCCGCTGTCGGTCTCGACGACTTTGGGCGCCCGGTCCGCGAACTTGCGGGGCAGGCGGCCGGTGAAGGTTTCCGGGGGTTCGACGATGTGATCGTCCACCGAGATCACCGTGTAGCGGCGCCCGGCCCGGGGCGGATCTGGCAGAAAGGTGACCGAGCGCTCGGTGCCGGTCTTCGCCGTGGTGAAGTTCAGGTCGCTAGCCAGCTCGTCGATCGATTTCACTCGTCAATCTCCTTGCGGGGCGGTGTTGTTGGGCGCCAACTGACGGCATTCAGTGTGCGGTGACGGCGGCGTTTGTCGGCGTGTCGCCGCCGTGGGTGCACACTCGACGTTCAGGTGAGCACGTCGGCGTCGGCCTTGATGGTCATGCGCGCCGCCCCGGCCCAGTACACGTCGGCCGCGCGCTCGATCAGCGACCGTTGCATGCCGGCCATGTCCGACCAATTCATGGCCACCGGATCCTTCCCGGTAAGCATGACGTCATGGGCCAGCTTGCAGACTCGCTCGATGGATGCCGCGCGGTAAACGGCTTCGGGCAGGTTGCGGCCGGTCGCGATGACGCCGTGGTTGGCCAGGATCGTCAGGTTGGCGCCGCCGATCCGGGCGGCGAGCTCCGCGGCGCGCGCGGGGCTGTCGATTTCGCCATCGTAAGTGTCGACCAGGCACAGGTCTTCGAGGAAGAGCGAACCGGTCTGGTGCACCAGTTCGGGCAGTCTGCCCAACGCGGCGAGCACGCAGACGTAGTACGGGTGGTTGTGGATCACCACCCGGGCGTCGTCGCGCACCCGGTGCAGTTCGGTGTGAATGTGGATGGCCGGGGTGACGTCCCAGCGCCCGTTGACCACGTGCGCGTCGCCGTCGACCACGCAGATATCGGACGCGGTGATCTCCTGCCACCACAGTCCCCACGGGTTGACGAACATGTCGGTCTGTCCGTCGAGCTGCCAGGTGATGTGCCCGGCCATGTTCTCGGCGAACCCGATCCCGGCCAGGTGGCGGAAGGCGATGGCCATCGCCTGCTCGTTGGAGAGGTCGACGCCGACGGGGGGAACCACCGACGGCGCCCAGACTTCCAACCCGCCGCGGCGTGCATTACGAGCGTTCATGACCAGCCTCCATTCTGGCTCCAATATCCTCGCGCAGCCGGCCTTTGGCTATCTTTCCGCCGGATGATCGGGGCAGCTCGTCGACAATGATGAGCCGCTCGGGCAGCAGCTCCTTGGAAACCCCCAACGCCAGCAGGTGTTCGATGAGTCCTTGCAGGTCGACGTTGGCGGAGTCGGTGAGTTCGGCGTAGAGGCAGACCTTTTCGCCGAACACCGGGTCCGGCATGGCGACCGCCGCCGCTATCGCGATGGCGGGATGCGTCATGACGGCGTCTTCGACCTGGCTCGCGCTGATGTTCTTGCCGCCGCGCACGATGAAATCGGACGTACGCCCGGTGACGCGCAGGTAGCCCTCGGCGTCGATTTCACAGATGTCGCCCATGCGCATCCACCCGTCGCGGGTGAACAGCTTGTCGTGGTCGGTGCCGCCGAGGTAACCGAGGCTGGTCGCCGGACCCCGGCAGGCGGGCTGACCGCGCCCCGTCGCGGTCACGTCGCGGTCTCCGTCGAGCAGCCGCACCGACATTTCAGGGATCAGACGCCCGCCGGTGCGCAGCCGCTGCTCGCGCGAGTCGTCGACGGTGGTCGCGCTGAGCATCCCGGTCTCGTTGGAACCGTAGAACTGCAGGATTTTGGCGCCGGTGAGTTCCTCGAACTCGACCGCGGGCCGATACGGCAACGCCTCCCCGCCGGTGTAGACGACGCGCAACGAACTGAGGCCGTAGCCGCGGCTGGCCGGGTCCGCCATCAGCATGGTCAATTGCGTGCTGACGCAACATAGTACGGTGACCTTGTGCCGGGCTATTGCCTCGCAGGTCGCTTTGGTGGTGAACCGGTCCAGAATCACCGCGGTGGCGCCGAGGTAGATCGGGGTGGTATGGCTGGTCCACAGCCCGAACCCGAACGGGGTGGGAATGACCGGCAGGAATACCTCGTCTCTCGTCAGCTGCCCGTTGACGACGGCCTTCTGGTGGAAGTAGTGCCAACGGTTCTGGGTGTGCACGACGCACTTGGGCAGCCCGGTTGTCCCGGACGTCGAGTTGATCAGGAACACATCGTCGGGACCGAGTTCGCAACCGGGCGCCAACGCCTTGGGCTCGGCATCGACATCGAGGCGGAGCGTCCCGGCGTCGCGGCTCAACACCATCCCGGGCACCCGCAGTTCATTGGCCACATCCGCGGCGGCCCCGGTGCGGGCCAAATCGCTGATCAGGATTTTCGGTTGGGCGCTGCGCAGGATCGCCGACGCCTCGCGGGTGCCGGCGCGTGCGCCGATGCCGACAATCACCGCCCCGCAGCGTTCGATCGCCACGAACAGCACGTGAATGGCAGCGGAGTCGCCGTGCCATACCGCTACCCGATCACCGCGGGCGACGCCAATTCCGGCCAGTGCCTCGGCTAATTGCGTAGCCGTACAGTCAAACTCACGCCAGGTGAACGCCGGTCCGCCGTAATCCAGATAGGCGGGGCGATCCGGTGTCCGTTGGGCGTTGCGACGCACCGCATCCGAGAGCGTCGAATCGCCCCACCAGCCGGCGGCACGAAACCGGGCCGAATCCTCGTCGGTGAATGCCGGCGAGCCCACGGTTTCCAGCCCACCGGCGCTCATCACCAAATGATAGGAAAGCCGTCAGCGGTTTCGGCGCTAGGGATTCGGCGGGGCGGGCGCGGCGTGCTGATTGTTGTCGACGCTCGGGCGGCGCGGGTGCGGCGAAGGGCAGGTGACATTGCGAATGCACCCGCAATTGAGCCCGATGATGCAGCCGCCTCCCCCGACCGGTTGCACCGGCACGGCACCGCCCGGAGCCGGTGGCGCGACCGATGAACTGGCGATGGCCGACGGCGCGGTGCCGGACGCGAGACCGGCCGCCAAGACAAACGCGGCCACGGACCCGCACAGCGCGGCACGTGTCGTGGCGTTCGGGGTCCCCATAAGGCACAACAGTAATTGCCCGTCGGTACACGCGCAGGTCACGCGGCCGGGCTACGAGCACACTCCAAGGATTCTTCAAGCAACGCAGAAGGTTGCGGTTGCCTCATCATCCCCGGCAAGTAGGCCGGTGCGGCCGCGCCCGCCGGCGCGCCATTGCCAGCCTTAGGCTGTAGGCGCCGGCGCTGACCACGAACATCGCGGCCGTCAACAGCAGCCATCGACCGAGAAACGGGTCCTGGGTCTGACCGGTTGCGGCCCGGTAGGTGGTGGCACCCTGCTTGACGATGCCGGGCAGGAACACCAGCAGCGTCAGGCCCGCGCCCAGCGCGGGCACCCGGAGGTAATTGAGCGCCGGCGCACCGGCTTCGGCGCGCTCCGGAGAAGGCCGGGCACGCCTGCATGACAGCAGCCGGTCGACGCAGGCATAGACGGGAAATAGCACCAGGTCGTGGGCGATGATGGCCGCGGCGAACCACACGATGATCGACTGCCACCACACGTGCGGATTCCACAGCGTGACCGGTTTGATGACGGTGATGACGTAGCCCAGCAGTGCGAATCCGGCGATCATCGTCAGCAGGTGCAGGGGGTGCGATCCGTAGATCCGCGCGAAGGCGCTACGCATGTGCGGCCGTCCGAAAGGCAATGGAGGACACCCATTTCGTGTTGTGCACGCCGGGTAGCGCGGGCACGATGATCCGTGCGGGGAAGCCGTGATCCGGGGACAGGTCGGTGCCGTTCACGCGCAGCGCCAGCAGCGCGTCCGGGTGCAGCACCTGGTTGCGTTGCAGCGTTGCGTTGGCGAAGGCACCGGAGCGTTCCAGCGACGACACCCGCGCGGACTCCGGTGCCGGCACGCCGGCCAACTGGGCGAGGTCACCCAGTCGCACGCCAGTCCACGTTTGGGTGGTCGACCAGCCTTCGACGCAGGCGATCGGCAGGACGGCCGTGTGCTGCGGCATCGCCAGCAGGGCCGCGCGGTCCAGCGTCAGCGGGTGGGGGCCGCCGTTCAGGGTGAGCCGCCAGCGCTCCACCGTGTCCGGGGCGGAGATGCCGGCCGCGGCCGCGGTTCGGTTGACCTGGAAGTCCTCGGGTCCGTCGCCGGGGCGGCGCCCGCGCGGCAGTAGCAGGGCGGCGGGCCGGGCGCAGCCACCCAGCGTCTGCCCTGCGGTGAGGAACGCCAGGAAAAGGGCACCGCCGCCCACCAGCGCCAGGGCGCCGCGGCGGCTCATTGTGGCCGGGCGGGGTTCGGCAGCGACAAGTCCGTCGGGCTGCCACGGCTGGGCTTTGGTGTCGGCGCGCCCGGTGCGCAGCACGTCACGCAGCGACAGCGAGTGCAGACCGGCCCACATGCGCCGGCCCTTGATCGCGACGTGCATGACGAAGCCGGTGATGAATACCCACGCGCCGAAGTAGTGCGCGGTGTAGAAGCTGAAGCCGAAGATGTAGTCGTACTGGATGTTCAGCACGCCGGTCACAATCTCGAACAGGATCCCGCCGACCAGCATCAGCAGCGAAACCCGTTCCAGCAGTTGGGCAATCGAGCGCACCGGTGGGAAAACGAAGAGTCGGGGGATCACCGACCACAGCTTGGCCAGCACCACCGGGATGAGGATGAGTCCGAGCCCGACATGAAGTCCCTGGGTCAGCCGGTACAGCCACGACGGATTGGCGGGCCAGTCGAAGGTCGGCAGCTTGAGCCAGCCGACGTCGGTGGGGATGGCCTGGCCCAACCGCGGCCCGTATGCGATGTAGGAGAGCAGGCCGGTGAGAATGACGATCGGCATCGTCACTAACAGCACCGAGCCGAACACCGACGTCAGCCACGATCCCCGCAACGGGCTGCGCCACAGCCGGGCGACATCACCGCGGGTTTTCCTCGCCGCATCCCTGTCATCGGTAGCGGGTGTGTCGGTCGTCTTCGTTTCCCTCATCCGTCCCCAAGCCGCGCTGCGCGAGCACGTCTGCCGTGCCGTCAACGATCATTCACGACGGGGTGATGAATTGGGTTCATTTTTGACCGCTCGGGGCCGAGCGTGGGCCCCACCTGCGCGAACGGTGCCTGATTCGTACCTACGCCTCACAGTCGGTGCGGGAGCACGTCGGGGTGTCAGTCCTCGCCGCGCGGCGGCGGCTGCACCTCGACGCCGGTGGAGTCGTGTTCGGGACCCGCGGACGGGTGCTCGGCGGGCACCCGGTCACGGGAACGGGTGGCCTCGCTCCGCCGCTCGGGATCGGGCCGATGGACCTTGCCCTGGTACGGACCGGGCTTCGGCCGGGGCTTTCCGCCCGGGAAAGCCAGGCGGAAGATGCTGCGGTGCACCGTCCCCCATTGCTTCGAGAAACGGCCGGAGTTGTACGGCAACTCGTAGCGCTCGCAGATGTCCTTGACTTGCGGCGCGATCTCCGAGTATCTACTGCTCGGCATGTCCGGGTAGAGGTGGTGCTCGACCTGGTAACCGAGATTGCCGCTGATGAGGTGGAACAGCGGGCCGCCGTCGATGTTCGCGGCGCCGAGCAATTGGCGTACATACCAACCGCCCCGTGTCTCGTTCTCAGTTTCCTCCTGCGTGAACGTATAGGTCTGGTCGGGAAAGTGGCCGCAGAAGATGATCGCGTGGGCCCAGATGTTGCGGATGACATTGGCCAGGGCGTCGGCGGCCAGCGTGCGCAGATAGGTGCTTTCCACACCCGGCGCGACTTTGTCGAGAAAGTCGGCCGCCGCACCGACGCGACCGCCGTTCGACACCCTGCGGAGCCTCCTGGCGACGCGGGACTGCGCCGGCTGCTCGAGCCGGCCACGCGAGGCCAGCTGGACAAGCGCGAATGCGCCGGCGCTGATCAGGGGCCAGCCGAGGTAGTCCTTGACGATCTGCGCGCGAGCCTTCACCCCGATGCCCTTCAGGTCCTTGCGCACTTCCGACCAGGGCTTCTCGCGCTTACGGATGGCATCGATGTCCAAATCGTGCACGGCCACGCCCCATTCGAACAGCAGCGTGAGCAGCAGGTTGTAGATCGGCTGGAACAGGAAGCGCGGCGCCCATTTCTGGTTGGGGTCGATCCGCATGATCTCGTAGCCGAGATCCTTGTCCTTGCCGAGGATGTTGGTGAACGTGTGGTGGATGTAGTTGTGGGAGTGCTTCCACGACTCGGCGGTCGACGCGGTGTCCCAGTCCCAGACCGAGGAGTGGATGTCGGGATCGTTCATCCAATCCCATTGACCGTGCATCACATTGTGGCCGATCTCCATGTTCTCCAAGATCTTTGCCATGGAGAGACAGGCGGTGCCCAGCAGCCACGCAGTCTTTGAGCGCGATGCCAGCAAGAGCACCCGGCCGGCCACCACGATCTGACGCTCTGCCGAGATGACGTTTTTGATGTAGCGCCGGTCGCGGTCGCCTAGATCGGCGAACACGTCATCGTGGATCGCGTCGAATTCCTTCGCGAGTTTTTCGAGTTCTTGTTCCCCAAGTCGGGACAGCGGGCTCTCCCCGGCCCTCTTCACGGCAGTTGTCATAAGCCGCTCCTTTCGATCAGAGTTCGAGTTCGACGTCGCCCTCGGCGGTGTTGATGCAGATCCGCACGTCCTGACCCGTGGGTTCGATCACGTCACCTGAGCGCAGGTCGCGCATCTTGCCCGACTTCAGCGTCCCCACACAGGTATGGCAGATTCCAATGCGACAGCCAAAGGCAAGGTTGAGACCGGCCTTTTCACCCGCCTCGAGAATCGATGTGCCGCCGTCGCATTCGACTTCCTTGTCGCTGTCGAGGAAGCACACCGTGCCTCCCTCGCCGGCGTTGGCGTCACCGCCGATCTTGGGTTGGAACCGTTCGAAGTGCAGGCAGTCGCAATCCCCGTTTTCTTCCCAGTGCTCAATAAGGGCGTCGAGCATTTCACCAGGACCCGAGCAGAACGCCTCGCGCTCGCGCCAGTCCGGGCACACGTCGTCCAATTCGCCGGGCGTGAGTCGCCCCTGTTCGGAGGTGAGGCGCAGATCCAGCCGCATTCCCTCGTGGCGTTCCTCGAGCTCTTCCAGGGCGGCCAGGAACATGGCCTGCTCGCGGGTCCGCGCGGAATGAATGACCACCGCGTCGCGCAATTCGTCGCGATGGTCGAGGTCGCGCAGCATGCTGATGATCGGCGTGATGCCACTCCCGGCGCTGATGAACAGCAGCTTGGCCGGCACGGGATCGGGCAGCGTGAAAACGCCTTCGATTTCGCCCAGCCGGACCAGATCCCCCGGCTCAATCTTGTGCACGAGATACGGCGATACGACGCCGCTGTCGACCCTCTTCGGCGTGACGCTGATCAGCCCGTCTTCGGGCCTGGGGTCCGAAGTCAGCGAGTATGCGCGCCAGTGGTAGACACCGTCGATCACCACGCCGAGGCGTACGTACTGACCGGGCTTGTGGCCGGGCCACTCGTATCCCGGGCGAATCAGAACGCTGGCTGCTTCCGATCCTTGGGCCTCGATGCCTTCGACCTTCCCGCGCAGTTCCTTGGTGGTCCACAGCGGATTGATCATCTCGAGGTAATCGTCGGGCTGTAGCGGGCTGAACAGCCGGCGCACCGCTCGCAGGAACAACCGACGTCCTCGGGGGACGCGGGGCTCGGCACCACGTTCAGCCATAGCGCCAGAGTACACAGTTGTGCACCGACTCTAAACGTCGTTTTGAATGTCGTTGTCGCACAGAGCTCGACATACGCCCAACACGCGCACGGATGCCAATCAACCGTTCACTGGCCGCGCGCGCTCGATTCGGGCTGTTGCGATGGATACCTGTGAGGTGCCCACGGCGCCGGCCAACCAAACGTTTGTTCAGGGGTTTTGGCGGGTCAGGCGCCGCAGGGGCCGGTTGCCGCGACGCCTAGTGTCGGTGGATGCTGATCGGCTTCCTGCTCGCGCTGGGCTGCTCGCTTTGTTACGGGACGGCGACCGTGCTACAAGCGGCCGGCACGCGATCCGTGGAAGCGGGCAGCGGCTCGGGTGTCGACGCGGTGTTGCTGTTGCGGGCGGTCCGGCAGTGGCGCTATCTGGTCGGGGTCGGCCTCGACGTCGTCGGGTTTGCGCTGCAGGTCGCCGCCCTGCGCCTGGTCCCGATCTATGTGGTCGCGGCGGCGCTCGCCGCCTCGATCGCGGTCACCGGCGTCGTCGCCGCATGGGTGTTGTCGGTGCGCTTGTCGCCGGCTGAGTGGACGGCCGTCGGCGTCGTCTGCGCCAGCCTGGTCGTCCTCGCCCTCGCCGCCGGACCGGGTCACTTTCGCCACGCCCCGGCCGGGCTCGGTTGGGCACTGCTGGGCGTGGTGGCCGCGATGTTCGTCGGCGGTGCGGCGGCCGGGCATCTGCCCCACCGCGCCCGTGCACTCGCACTGGGGCTGGGCGCCGGAACTGGATTCGGCGTGGTCGAGGTGGCCGTGCGCCTGATCGACGCGATCGATCCCACCAAACGCTCGTTTTACACCAACCCCGCCCTGTACGCGGCCGCCGCGGGGGGCGCCGCGGGATTTCTATTGCTCACCTCCGCGTTGCATCGCGGGTCGGTGACCACGGCCGTCGCAGGAATGGTGGTGGGTGAAACACTGGCCCCCGCGTTCGTCGGGGTGGTGTGGCTGGGTGATACCGCGCGCCCCGGGCTTGGCTGGCTGGTGATCGCGGGGTTCGCCGTCGCCGTGTGCGGAACTCTGGTCCTGGCGCGCTTCGGCGAAGCGCCCCAACCTGCCCCAGCCGAGAAAGCGGGCTGAGGCCGCAAGCCAGCTCATGATCCGAGGGTGGATGCCCCCGGACGACCGACGGCGGTTTCGCCCACCGGCGCATAGCCGGTGCTACGTGCGGACCGCGTCCACAAAATGCCGTCCTGTGCGGTGACACCCGCGGCGATCAGCGCACGCTTGAGGATCTTGTTCGTCGCGGTCGCGGGCAGCTTATCGTTGATGCGCACATAACGCGGCCATGCCTTCGGGGACAGGTCGGCCTGCCAGGCAAGGAATTTCTCGAAATCATCCGGGCTCAGGCTTGCCCCGGGCCGCAGCACCAGGGCCGCCATCACCTGGTCGCCCACCCGGTCGTCGGGGACCGCATATATGGCGACCTGGCTGATTTCGGGCAGCCGCGCCAGAATCCGCTCGATCGGGCCGGCCGCCAGGTTCTCCCCGTCCACCCGCATCCAGTCGGCGGTCCGCCCGGCGAGATAGATCCAGCCGTCCGCGTCGCGGTAGGCCAGATCACCCGACCAGTACATCCCGTGCCGCATCCGCTCGGCGGTGGCGCCCGGATCGTTGTAGTAGCCGGCGAAGGGCCCCGCACCCCGGGTGTTTACCAGCTCGCCGACGGCCTCGTCGAAGTTGGTCAACGCTCCGTGCGCGTCGAACCGCGCGACCTCGCACTCCCGCAACGTGGTCGAGTTGTAGATGCTCACCCCCGGATACGGCTTACCGATGGACCCGGACGGGGTGTTATCTTCGCGCACCACGATGACCGCGAATTCACTGGAGCCAAAGCTGTCGATCACCCGGCACCCGAAACGCCTTGCGAATTCGGCGATATCGCGATCGGTGGCCTCGTTGCCGAACGCCACCCGCAAGGTGTTCTCTGCGTCGTCGGGGCGTTCGGGGGTGGATAGGATCAATGCCAGCGGCTTGCCGACGTAGTTCAGGTATGTCACCCGGTAGCGGCGGACGTCGCCGAGAAAGCGGGACGGCGAAAACCGCGCCGGCACCATGGTGGCCCCGCAACCGATGGCGACCGCCCACCCGGCGGCGACACCGTTGGAATGGAAGAGCGGCATCGACAGGTAGCAGACGTCGGCGGCGGTGACGTCGTATTGATAAATAAGGCTGGTACCGCACATGATCGCCATGCCATGGGCGAATCGGACCACCTTCGGGTCGCCGCTGGTGCCCGAGGTGAAGATCATCATCAGAGTGTCGGCGGATGTGACCTCGCGGACCGGGACCAGCGCTGGCGCGGCCGCGACGGCTTCGGCGTAGCGCTCGCCGGTCACATCGAATACCTGAATACCGTTGAGGTCCAACCCATCCAGCAGCTCGAGATGCTCGGGGTCGACGAGCAGCATCTGGCAGTCGGATCGCCGGATGTCGCTCAGCAATCCGGCTCCGCGCCGCGTGGTGTTGATCCCGCACAACACGTAGCCGCCGAGCGCGGCCGCGGCCATGGCCCGCAACATCGCCGGCGAGTTACCCAGCAGGGCGCCGACGTGCAGCGGTCGTGCCGTGTCCGCGAGCGCGATGAGCGCCGCGGCCTCCGTCTCGGCCTCGGCGAGGTGCTCGCGCCAGGTCCAGGTCTCCTCGCCGTGGGCGATGGCCGGGGTGTCGTCGCCGCGACGCTGCCGCAATAGCTGTTGAACCGTCTCCAGCACGCAATCACTTCCTCTTCGACGTCGTCATCGGGTGGTGAGCACCAGCCCCGCGTAGTTGTTGCGGGCCACCTCGTCGCAGTGGCGCCGGTAGGTGCCGAAGCCGCCGATGTAGGGCATGAAGACCCGCTTCTTGCCCTCGATGTTGGCGCCCAGGTACCAGGAGGATGCCGCCTTGGGGAACAGCGTCCGCTCGGCCGCCTGGGCCGCGTGCTGGGTCCAGGCGAGCGCCGCATCGCGGCGTGGCTCGACCTCGCTCACCCCCTGCTGACGCGCGGTCCGCACCAGCTCGGTGACCCAGTCGACCTGAACCTCGGCGTGCAGCACCATGTTCGCCAGCACCGACGGGGCGCCCGGCCCGCTGATGGTGAACAGGTTCGGCAGCCCCGGCACCATCAGGCCGAGGAAGGTCACCGGGCCGTCCGCCCAGACGTCGCGCAGTCGTTGTCCCCCTGGACCTTTCGGGTCGATTCGGGTCAACGCCCCGGTCATGGCGTCGAAACCGGTCGCGAAGACCAGCACGTCGCATGGGTATGTCGTCTCGCCCGTTCGTACGCCATCGGCGGTGATCGCTTCGATGGGCTCGCGGCGCAGGTTGACCAGCCGAACATTGTCACGGTTGAACGTGATGTAGTAGCCATCGTCGGTGCAGATCCGTTTGGTTCCGATCGGGTGATCGACCGGGATGAGATCCGTTGCGACGACGGGATCGGCGACGATCTCCCGGATCCGCTCCTCGGCGAAGGTCCTGGCGACATCGTTGGCGGACAGGTCGCTGGTCTGGTCGGGGAAGGTTTTGGCGAACAGGACGCCGCCTTCGCGCCAGCGCTTCCACAGCGCCTCGGACCGCTCATGAACATCGGTGTCGAGGGCATTCTTGTGGTAGGTGCCATGCGGTGTGCCCGCCGCCGCGTAAGCGGAGGTCCGGCGACGCTCGGGGTAGTGCTCCTGGATTTCTCGCTGTTCCTCTACCGACCATGGCCGGTTGGGCATCGGGATGGTGTAGTTCGCGGACCGCTGGAATACCACCAGACTTGCCGCGTTTGCGGCGATGATCGGCGCCACCTGGATGCCGGACGATCCCGTGCCGATCAGGCCCACCCGCTTGCCGCGCAGCTCGGGATCTTCGCGGGGCCAGGCGCCCGTAAAATACACCTCACCCGAGAAATCTTGGGCGCCCGGGATATTCGGCCGATTCACCGCCGACAGGCAACCGGTTGCGCACAACAGAAACTGCGCGGCGAACGCGTCCCCGGTCGCGGTGTCGACATGCCAGCGGCCCCGCTCGAACGTGGCGCTTACGGCGTCCACGCCGAATCGATAGTGGCGCCGCAGGTCGAAGCGGTCGGCGACGTGCCCCAGGTAGGCCAGGATCTCCGGTTGGGCGGCGAAGCGTTCGCTCCACTGCCAGCTCTGTTGCAATCCTTCATCGAAAGAGTAGGAATAGTCCACACTTTCGACGTCGCAGCGCGCGCCCGGGTAGCGGTTCCAGTACCAGGTGCCGCCCACGTCGGGTGCGGCCTCGATCGCGGTCACCGAGAGGCCCGACGAGGCGGCCCGGTGCACGGCGTAGAGCCCGGCGAACCCGGCGCCGATGACGATGACGTCACTGACTTCGGTCACGACACCGCGCTCCGGTCAGCCGGATGCAGCAACTCGCGCAGGTCGGCGCAGACCAGACGCTGGGCCGACGCCGCCGGTGGAAACGCTTGCATCGTCATGAAGCCGTGGAACAGCCCGGGAAAGTCGCGGTGCACGACGGGCACTCCCGCGTGGCGCAACCGGCGCGCGTAGTCGCAGCCCTCGCTGTGCAGGGGATCGCGCCCGGCGGTCACGATCACCGCCGGCGGCAGGCCCGCATGGGTGTCCGCGCGGGCCGGGGCCACCAGATACGGCGGATCGAAAACCGTTTGTGCGCCTAGGTATTGGTGCCAGTACCACTCCATCGCGGCGCGAGTGTTGAAGTACCCGGTGGCGTAGCGCTGATAACTGTCGGTGTCGAACGTCGGATCGATCGCCGGGTAGATCAGCAGCTGCGCTGCAGGTGGTGTGACGCCGCGGTCGCGGCAGAGAATGGCGGTGACCGCGGCCAGGTTGCCGCCGGCGCTATCACCGCCAACGATGGTGCGTGCCGGGTCGATGCCCAGATCGCCGGCATGCTCGACCGCCCAGCGGAACGCCGCGAACGCGTCGAGCACCGCCGCCGGGGCGGGATGCTCGGGGGCCAGGCGATAGTCGACCGAGACCACGACGGATCGGGTGCCCAGGGCCAGGGCCCGGCAGAATCCATCGTGAGATTCGATGTCGCAGATGACGAATCCGCCCCCGTGGTAGAACACGATCGCGGCGCGGTCCCCCGACGCGGCACCGTGCGGCTCGTAGACGCGTACCGGCACCGTCCCGTCGTGGCCTGGAACCGTGCGGTCGGTGGCGCTGCGGACGTCGTCGAGGTTGTCGACCGGCATGCGTCGCTCGGCCACCGCGGCGCGCGCCTGCGGGGCGGTCATGTTCTCGACGCGCGGGAATCCGGCGTTCAACTGGTCGAGCAGCGCCTGCACTACGCCGTTGAGCGGGTCGTCCATGTGTACCTCCGACCTCGTCGCCCGAGGTCATGCGGGCCGATATTTCAAGAGCGTGATGCCCTCTTCAGGCAGATCGTAGAACACCGGCTCCACCCGCATCCCGATCCGGATGTCGCCCGGGTCGACGTCCACCAGCTCGGTGCTGAATTTCGGTCCGGCATCCCACTGCACCACCGCGGGCAGCTGCGGCAGCGCGTCCTCCCACGGGGGGCCGGTGGGCCGGCGGGCGATCGTGAAGGTGTACAACGTTCCGGCGCCGTCGATTTCGCGCCATTCCAGGTCGTCGGCCAGTGTGCCCGGGGCCAGCGTGCGCGGATAGAACACGTAACGCTGTGACGACGGCGAGTACTGCACCAGGATCCGGTGCTGCGCCAGGCCGTCCCAGAACGGCTGCGAGACCGGCGTGGGCTCGGGGACCGGATGGCTCATGCCTAGTCTCCCTGCATCAGCAGTGCGACCTGTTCGCTCATGATGCCGCCGTTGCCGGTCACGAACGCCGTGTGGCAGTCAGGCACCTGCGCGTCGCCGGCCCGACCCATGATCTGGCGTGCACCGTCGGCCACATGGTGCATGCCGCCGGCCATGCCGGCCTGACCGAAGGACAGCTGGCCGCCCGCGGTGTTGAGCGGGAAGTCGCCGCGGTAGGTCAGGTCGCGCTCGCTGATCCACGACATGCCTGCGCCTTTCGCGCAGAATCCGGCGTCCTCCAGGCTCATCAGCACCGTGATGGTGTAGCAGTCGTAGATCGACGCGACGTCGACATCGGACCGGCTCAGCCCGGCCATCGCGAACGCCCGGTCGGCGGCGCGCGCGATCGGCGTGGACAGCAGGTCCTCGGCGTAGGTCGGGGTCTTGAAGGCGATGTGTTCGCCGAAGCCCCTGATCCACACGGGGCGGTTGCGGCCGCGGCGGGCGATGTCGGCATTGGCGATCAGCACGCCCACTCCCCCGTGCACGCGCATCACCGTTTCCAGCATGTGAATCGGGTCGGCGATCATCGGGCTGCCCAGCACGTCGTTCACCGTGATGGGGGTGCCGTGAAACACCGCGCCGGGATGGGCACACGCGTTGGTCCGTTGATCGACGGCGATCTTGGCGACCGCGGCGGGGTCGTAACCGAATTCCGCCGCATAGCGCTGGGCGATCTGTGCGTAGGGCGCATTCTGGCCCACGTTGCCGTAGGGGATCTCGAATTCGGCCTGCGGCGAGCCATAGTTGTTCGAAGACGCCCCATACCAATTCGGGCCGGGTGCGGGTCGCCGCTCGGACTGGGGCACCGACGCCGATCCGGGTACGACGGCGAGCGCCGCGTCGCAGATGCCGAGTTCGACGGCAACCGCCGCCCGCCAAATCATTCCGGCGGCGGTGGCACCGCCGAGATCGACTCGCTCACCGAAATCCAATGGCAGACCCAGGTATTCGCACAGGGTGGCCGGTGCGAACATGGCCGACTCGGCGACGCCGTGGGTCAGCAGGCCGTTGATGCACCGGGAATCGACTCCGGCGTCCTCGATCACCATCTTCGCCAGCACCGCGTACTGGTCGAGGGTGAACAGCGGTTCGCGGGTGGGACGCCGTTCGGCGGGCAACTCCGCGATGCCGACGATGGCCGCCTCGCCGCGCAGCCCGGTCACGGCTGGGCTCCCCGCATCGGCAGTTCGACGGTCGCGGTCCCCGGCATCAGGATCGTGTCGTCGCGGCGACCGGCGATGACGAGATCGACCAGCCCGGTTCCCTTGTCGCTCAGCCGTTTACCGCTGACCTCGCCCTCGAAGCGCAGCGACTCGCCGGGATACGCGACCGCCCGGTTCTGCACCGAGAAAGACACCAGTCGCCCGCGGCCGCCGATCCAGCCGCCGAGGGCGCGGGCCAGCAGCGCCGCCTGAAGCGGGCCGTGGACCAGGACGTTGTCGTAGCCTTCGGCCTCGCGTGCCCACTCTTTGTCGTAGTGGATCCGGTGGCCGTTGTAGGTGGCGGCGCTGAAGAAGAACATCTGGGTTTCGTCGACGGTGACGGTCAGCGTGGGAATGCGCTCGCCGACGGCGATGTCGTCGAAAAAAGGCTGCTGATCGGTCATGGCGCGCACACCTTTCTAGGGACGGGCGATCATCGATGTCGACGCTTCGGCCAGCAGGTCGCGATGCTGGTTGCGGTACACCGTGTGCCAAGTGACGAGAACGAATGTGCCGGAGCGGCCCTGCTTTTCGACGATCGAGGAGATGGTTCGGACCATTTCGATCTCGTCGCGGTGATAGGCCGGCAGGTGAAACGTGAAGCTCTCCCCGCCGGCCATCCGCTTGGGGGCTCGGGGAAACGCCAAACTGCCCGAAACCGCGCCGGACGATCCGTCGGGACGCAGCGACTCGAGCGGCGATACGCCGAGGATCGCGTACTGCAGAAACAGCGGAGGGCAGATGATGTCGCGATATCCATTGGCCCTGGCGTAATCCGGGTCGAAATACAGCGGGTTGTGGTCGCCGACCGCCGCCGCCCAGCGTTGCCAATCGCGCCGGTTCAACTCCCCGGTCGCCGAGGCGGCGACGGTACCCACGCGCGATGCCGATTCCGCGTCGATCAAACTGTCCTCGCTCAACGGCCTTCCCCTTCGTCTGTCTCGTCGTGCAGGCTCTGTTCAAGCCAGCCGGCGGCGACGTCGGCTACGCCGCCGAAAGTCGAACCGAGCCGTGCCCGCTCGCTCCACAGGTGCAGGTCGGTCTCGGTGACATACCCCATGCCACCGTGCAGTTGATGGGCGTCCAGCGTGATCAGCCGGGCAGCGGTGGCCGCGTGCATGCGCGCGATGGCCGTCTCCCTGGTCGCGACTCGGCCGCGACCCAGCCAGCACACCGCCGCGTGCGCGGCCAATCGCGCGGCTGCCACGGCGATGTGCATGTTGGCGATCAGATGCTGGGCGGCCTGAAACGACGCTATGGGCCGGCCGAATTGATGACGCAGCTTGGTGTAGTCGACGGTGCGGTCCAGCACGGCCTGGCCGACGCCGACCAGGTCGAGTGATCCCAGCGCCACGGCGGTGTTCGCGAGTCGACGCAGCGCCGGTGCGGTGACCGCATCGAGCACCGCGTCGGTGACGACGTCGTCGAAGCGCAGCGTGAATGCCCGGAGCCCACCGGCGATGTCGAGCGGTTCGACGCTGACATCGCGGATGTCGACGACGAAGACGAGGGGGCGCTCGTCCGCCGCGGCTGACACCACGATGAGGTCGGCGATGTCGGCATCGAGGACGTAGTCCGCGGTTCCGTTGAGCCGCCAGTGTCTTGCGGCGCGATCGGCGTGCAGCGCGGGGGCGACGAGGGCGGCGTCGCGTGCGTTCGAGAGCGCGGTGGTGGCCCGCGCCCTCCCGGACGCGAGCGACGGTAGCCAGCGGGCCTTGACGTCCGGGGAGCCGAGCTGGTCTATGGCCAGCGCGGCCTGAACGCTGCTGTGCACTGTCGTCGGACACAGCGCGCGACCGGCCTCGGTGTAGAAGACGGCGAGGTCGTCGAGGGAGCCGCCGGCCCCGCCGTACTCCTCGGTGATGGCCAGGCCGAAGACGCCCGCATCGGCCAGCGCCTTCCACAATGCGGGCGTGCGGCGGTCCGCGCCGGGCCTGGCGAGGGCGCGCACGAGACCGATGGGGTTCTCGGCGGCGAGCAGTGCGCGCAAGGCCGAGGCGAACTCGCGCTGTTCGGCGGTGGGGATCGTCTTCATCTGCGGACTGCGGGCTCGGAGTCAGCGTCCATAAGAGGGCATTCCGTGCCCGCGCTGCGCGATGATGTCGCGCAGCACCTCGTTGGTACCCCCGCCGAAGCGCATCAGCGGGGCGGCCCGGTAGAGCCGCTCGAATTTGCCTGCCAATGGGGCCTGTTCGCTGCGATGCGCCAACAGGCCGTCGGGGCCGAGAAGGTCGAGCGCCAGGTCGGCGATGCGCTGGCGCAGCTCGCTGGTGAACACCTTTTCGACGCTGACCTCGACGGTGGGTATCACGCCGGAATCCAGGATCGATGCCGCCTCGTAGCCCATCAGAACGGCCACCGCGACGTCGGCCTGGGCCTGCACCAGCCGCCGGCGAAGCGACGGATCGTCGGCGGGCACGCTCCCGTCGCGCCGCGGGCGTCGCGCCAGCTCGTGCAACTCCTCGACGGCGCGGCGCAGGTCTCCGGCGTTGGTCAGCGCCCCGCGTTCGAGATCGAGCGCACCCGTGATGTAGGTCCAGCCACGGTTGACCTCGCCGACCAGGTTGGTGACCGGCACCCGCACGTCACGGAAGTACACCTCGTTGGTGCGATAGCCCGACCACGCGTACAGCGGGCGGATTTCGACGCCCGGGCTGTCGATCGGCACGATGATGACCGAAATGCCGCGATGGCGAGCACCACTCGGATCGGTACGGACGCAGAGCCATTCGTGCGTGGCCCGCTGGGCGCCGCTGTTCCAGATCTTGGTGCCATTGATCACCCATTCGTCGCCGTCCCGGGTGGCGCTGGTCCGCAGGCTGGCCAGGTCGGTTCCCGCATCGGGCTCGGAATAGCCTACCGCGCAGATCATTTCGCCCCTCGCGATCAAGGGCAGCCATTCGGTTTTATTGCGCTCGGTGCCGTGCCGCATGATCATGGGGGCC
>NZ_DASUHS010000086.1:0-2776 GCF_036273375.1 Mycobacterium sp.
CGGTGACGTGTAAGCAGGCGTGGACCAACCGGTCGGGCACCGAGTACGTGTGGTTCAACAACGTCGAAACCCGCCCCGGTCAAGGCTATCCGCGCAGCTATGAGGACCAGGACCGGTGGCGCGGCGGGTGGATGCGCGACAAGCGGGGCCGGCTGCGGCTGCGCGACGGCGGCCGGCTGCACAAGCTGTCCCGGATCTTCTCCAACCCGAAGCTGCCCAGCATCGACGACTACTACGAGCCGTGGACCTACGACTACGAAAACCTCACGTCCGCACCGCTGGGTGAGCACATGCCGGTGGCGCCGCCGCGCAGCCTGATCAGCGGCAAGCCGATGAAGGTGTCGTGGTCGGCGAACTGGGACGACGACCTGGGCGGCTCTCCGGAGATCGTGCCCGGCGATCCGGTCCTGAAAAAGGTGGGCGAACAGGTCCGCCTCGAACTCGAGCAGACGTTCATGTTCTACCTGCCGCGCATCTGCGAGCACTGCCTCAACCCGTCGTGCGTGTCCTCGTGTCCGTCGGGGGCGATGTACAAGCGCACCGAGGACGGCATCGTGCTGGTCGATCAGGACCGGTGTCGTGGCTGGCGGATGTGTGTGTCGGGCTGCCCGTACAAGAAGGTGTACTTCAACCACAAGACCGGCAAGGCCGAGAAATGCACCTTCTGCTACCCGCGCGTCGAAGTCGGCCTGCCCACGGTGTGTGCCGAGACGTGCGTGGGACGGCTGCGCTACATCGGGCTGGTCCTCTACGACGTGGACCGGGTGCTGGCGGCGGCATCGGTCGAGAACGACACCGACCTCTACGAGGCGCAGCGGCAGATCCTGCTCGACCCGACCGATCCCGAGGTGATCGCCGGCGCGCGGGCCGAGGGCATCTCCGACGAGTGGATCGAGGCCGCGCAGCGATCCCCGGTTTATGCGTTGATCAACACCTACCGGGTGGCCCTGCCGTTGCATCCGGAGTACCGGACCATGCCGATGGTCTGGTACATCCCACCGCTGTCCCCGGTGGTCGACGCGGTCAGCCGCGACGGTCACGACGGCGAGGAACTGGGCAACCTGTTCGGCGCGCTGGAGGCGCTGCGCATCCCGATCGGGTATCTGGCCGGGCTGTTCACCGCCGGCGACACCGGCACCGTCGAGGCGGTGCTGCGCCGGCTCGCGGCGATGCGGTCGTACATGCGTGACATCAACCTCGGTCGCGAGACCCAGCCGCACATCCCGCAGTCGGTCGGGATGACCGAGGAACAGATGTACGAGATGTACCGGCTGCTCGCCATCGCGAAATACGAGGAGCGCTACGTCATTCCGTCGGCGTACGCCGCCGAAGGCCACCAGCTTGAGGAGACTGCCACCGAGTGCGCGCTGTCGTTCGACGGCGGACCGGGAATGTATGAGTCGGGTCCGTTCGGCGAGGCCAGCGGCGGACCGGTGCCCGTCGCGGTGGAAACCTTCCACGCGCTGCGGCAGCGGCAGACCGGCGAAGGCATGGCCGCCAACGCCGAGAACCCATCCCGGGTGAACCTGCTGAACTGGGACGGCAGGGGAGCGCCGACGGGGATGTTTCCGCGATGAGGCTGCTCACCGATGCCCGCCGCAACGCGACTGCCCGGTCGCTGCAGGACCGGTTGGTGTGGCAGTGCGCCTCGCTGCTGCTGGGCTATCCCGACGAGCATTTCGCCGAGCGGCTCGGCATCGTCGACGAGCTCCGCGCTCCCGTCGCCGGGCGTGCAGCGGAGATGCTGGCACGCACGGTGGAGGCGTTGCGCGCACGCGACCCGATGCAAGCCGCGGCCGACTACGTCGAAACCTTCGACCTGCGACGGCGATCCACGATGTACCTGACCTATTGGACCGCCGGCGACACCCGCAACCGCGGCCGGGAGATGCATGCCTTCGCCCAGGCCTACCGCGACGCCGGCTCCCGGCCACCCGTCGACGAGGCCCCCGATCACCTTCCGGTCGTGCTCGAGTTCGCGGCGACCGTCGACCCCGTTGCGGGGCGGCGGCTGCTGGTCGAGCACCGGGTGCCGATCGACGTGCTGCGCGATGCGTTGACCGAATGCGGATCGCCCTACGCCCACACCATTTCCGGGGTGTGCGAGACGATACCGGCCGCCACGGACCAGGAAGTGCGACGGGCGCAGCGGCTGGCGCAGGCCGGCCCGCCCGCGGAAGCGGTTGGCCTGCAACCGTTCACGCTGACGGTGCCGCCCCGACGTACCGAAGGAGACCGGTGACATGAAAGCGGGCGAAATCTTCTGGGACGTCGTGCCGTATGTGACGCTTGCGATCGTGGTGGTCGGCACCTGGTGGCGCTACCGCTACGACAAGTTCGGCTGGACCACCCGCTCGTCGCAGCTCTACGAGTCGCGGCTGCTGCGGATCGGCAGCCCGATGTTCCACTTCGGCATCCTGGTGGTCATTTTCGGTCACGTCATCGGGCTGGTGATCCCACAATCCTGGACCGACGCCGTCGGGCTGAGCCACCACGCGTACCACGTTCAGGCAGTGATCCTCGGTTCGATCGCGGGGATCACGACGCTGGCCGGAATTTCGCTGCTGATCTACCGAAGACGCACCCACGGACCGGTGTTCATGGCCACCACCGCCAACGACAAGTTGATGTACGTGGTGCTCGTCCTGGCGATCGTCGCGGGACTGGGCGCCACCGCGCTCGGGTCCGGCGTCGTCGGCGAGGCGTACAACAACCGCGAGACCGTGTCGGTGTGGTTCCGGTCGATCTGGATCCTGCAGCCGCGCGGTGACCTGAT